>JBFZAD010000195.1:0-11564 GCA_041309125.1 Candidatus Omnitrophota bacterium | reverse complement strand
TCCGATAAAGATACACAAGAAGCTATTCGTACACTTAAAGAGTTTTTAAGCAAGGATGGTTCTGGAGTTGTGTATAGATATTTTCAAGTTTTACTGCCTACTTGGCGGAAGAAAGTACTGAAGAAGATTGAAGAGATAGGGGAAAACGAGATTTTAGTGATCCTGAAGGGTAAGGGCGGCATATAATAGTGGGATAGAAAGATATTTATGAGTTCGACTCCCGTCAGGAACGGATTTGCGTGTATAAATGGCGCAATTAATAATCTTTTTGACCTCTGCGTTACTAGTTGGGGTCAATCCTGAGCAAGGCCGTTGTTTAGTAGTTGGCCGCGGCGAAGGATTCTCTTTGGGTTCAGTAGTTTTCATAGGTTAAAAAAGGTATATCCGTTCCAATGCGCTCCGGTGATTTTATCCGCGATAGCCGTGAGATTCTTATATATTTTTCCTTCATATTCAAAGCCTTTTTCCAGCACTTTAACCTGGATTTTCATTCCTTTGTAATTTTTAGTAATAATTGTGCCTGGAATAGGGGGGCGCGTGTCCCGGCCGCGAGTCTTTGTCCTGGCCTGCGTTTCTACGCTCACCTTGGGCCGTATGGCCTTATTGTTGACCGGATCATAAAGCCCAATGAGTTCCTTGAGTCTATTCTGCGCTTTCTACGACAGGCCGCCATATTCCAACTCCTGGAGCCGGTAGGCGATTCTTCTGACCAGATAAACCTTGTTATCCGAACTCGCCTTTTGGCCGTAAAACAGCGCCTCAAATTCCTTCTGAAGGTCAGGAATCGTCTTATTTTTTAAAGCGCCAATCTTCGCATTTATCGCTTTTTACATCGGTATTTACCCTCAGTCATATATGGCACAGGTTTGGCGATATAGCAAGGTAATAAGAGAGGTCTTTTTGATTGTGAAACTAGACTAAAAGCAGTATAATACATCAGGTGAAGCGGTATTTAAGGAGTGCTGAAAATTATGCCGGGAGAAGAAATATTTAAAAATTTTGACGCATGTCAATTTTTGGTATATAAAGAATATACAAATAGGCGAGTGGTATGTTTGAAGGGGGAACTGCCACGTTAATATAACTCAAACCTTCGCCAATAAAGGCGGAGGTTTTTTGTTTATAAGAGGATATGAGAAAAAATAACTACGCTTTTATCGATAGCCAAAATTTAAATCTCGCTATAAGAGATTTAGGCTGGGCGCTTGATTTTAAGCGGTTCAGAAAATACTTGGAGGATAAATATAGCGTAAGCAGGGCTTTTATTTTCATCGGCTATATCGCCACAAACGAAAGTTTATATACATCGTTGCAGGAATATGGATATATCCTGATTTTTAAGCCGACTCTGGCGCTGCCGGATGGCAGGGTAAAGGGCAATATTGATGCTGAATTAGTTTTACATGCGATGATAGAGTTCCCTAATTATGAAAAAGCAATCATCGTGACCGGAGATGGCGACTTTCATTGCCTGATAGAGTATTTGAAAAAACAGAATAAGCTAAGAAAGCTCATCATTCCTAACCGTTATAAATTCTCTTCTTTATTGAGGAAATTCGCTACGGATATGGCTTTTATGAATGATTTAAAGGATAAGTTGAGATACGGCAGATAAAAAAAAGAGGCATTACCTCGGGACAAGCCCTTTGGCAAACCTCTCATCGTGATTCAATTAAAGTTTACAATAAGACACACGGTTTGTCAAGGAAGATCTTTCTGAATGTCAAGCCAAATTAGAAATGTCCTAGTTCTACCAAATTAGAAATGTCCTCTTTTGAGCGTAATCTCTGAGCGGGCTTAAAGGCGATACGCCAACAATGATCTTTTGACGGAATAGTGCCTTTGTATATTCGCGGCCTGGACATCTTTTCTTTAACACGAACAACCGGTCCTTCGATCGATTTGTACTGTAACCGGTTATTGCCGTATCGTATGGACATGCTGCCATTAAGATGTTCGTAGATAGTAACACGGGCAGCCCCCGTCCTGTTTAGAATCTGATACCAACGGTTGTTATGCAGCACCGTACGGTCATTACGTAAAGTACGCTCTGTCTGGACCGACAAGATATCGTCGATAATGATTCTTTTGTCAGCGGTACGATGAAGATCACCTTTGCTTCTGGCCGGGACTTGGAACTTGCGATTAAAGCTGTCCAGATAACAGGCTAAAACGTTGTTGGCTTCCTGGCAGCTTACCGCTTTGGCCAGCCGCAGCTCTTTGGTCAGTCGATCTTGCAGCGTGCCAAATACACGCTCAACCCGGCCTTTGGCCTGGGGGCTTAAGGCATAGATAAGTTTTATCCCCAGCTGCTGACAGGCCCTGCCGAATTGTGTCAGTTCTTCCTTATCCCGGAAGGGCCACTCGGTATAAATATATTTATCCTTATTCGTCTTATACGTCGGACGCATACACATACAAGACATACAAGACGTGTTATTTAACCCGTGGTAATATATATGGTTACAAAACAATTCTTTAAATGCCTGTTGCGGATTTGTTTCACAAGTGATTATCCGTTCTAGTCTGAAGAGTTCAAACAGGCCCAAAAGCCAAAAGCGCAAAAAAATTTATTTTAAAAGCTCAATTTTTTGCCCTAATTTTTGCACAGGAAGTCCTCCGGCCTGAATGGGGTTGTTCTAAATTCTCCCACTTTCCCACTTGACAATATTCCCACTATACGGTATGCTTTAAGTGGAAAAGGAGGGAAGTAAAGATGAAAATAATAAAAGGTTCAAAGAAAAACCAGGAAGTGCTGGAGATAAGAGAAGAATTCATGCCGGTGGATACGCGTCCTCTGGACTCAAAGCACAGGATTACATTAGGAGGTCGGCTCTATAGGCTTTTAATGAGCAAGATGAAGATTGACTCTTATCAGGTGTTCGTAGGCAAAGGCGGCGATATTTTGCTTAGGCCTGCGGTATCCATTCCAAGCAGCGAAGCCTGGGTTTACCAGAACCCCGAGGTAATCTGCAAGATACGCAAAGGGATAGAGGAAGCCGGAGAGGGCAAGACAGAAAAAGTCAATAATTTGGAGAAATTCTTAAGTGGCTTATGAGTTTCTTTTTAAGCTTTACGCCAACTGCCAAGGCTAACATCAAAGAATTAAAAGAAACAGCCCATCTTCAAAAACGCTTTAAGGCAGTATCTAAAGCGCTTAGATTCCTGCAAGAAGACCCGCGGCATCCCAGCTTACAGACGCATGAGCATTCTTCCTTTAAAGGGCCTCACGGGGAAAAAGTTTTTGAAGCGTATGCCGAGCAAGATACGCCTGCTGCCTATAGGATATTTTTCTTTTACGGTCAGCAGCGTGGAGAAATTGTCATTGTGGCAATTACGCCTCATCCGTAGAAGGATTAAGTCCGGTTAAGAAGGGTTAAGTTTAATTAAGATTAGAGCAATAAATAAGAACAGCAGTAAGCATCGAGTTCGAATCCCGTCACCCACCTTTCTTCTTCGCCCCTGCTACGTTAAAGCTTCGCGGGGGCTTCGAAGAACAAGTTCTTCTTCGCCCCTGCTACGTTAAAGCTTCGCGGGGGCTTCGAAGAACACTGCGAAGCTCGCCATAGTTTTTTAAAAAAAACATTTTAAGTTGACAACGTAAACATAATGTACCATAATATAGCACAGTTGAACCATACTATGGAACATTAACCTGTGGGGTGGCGCATGCTAATACCAATACAAAGGAAGAAGATATTAGAAGTTTTTATGAGTAATCCCGCGAAGGAGATTCATTTGCGGGAGATTTCTAGGCTCTCGAAAGTGTCTTTAAACAATGTTAATAATACTCTACGGCAGTTTGCGAAAGATGGTTTATTTAAACGGCGCGAAGTCTCGAATATGTCTTTTTTTAAGCCCAATCTCGATAATGAAGATTTATTGAAACTTTTTGAATACCTTGAGTTAAAAAGGAAAAAGGAATTCTATGGTAAAAATAAAAACATTGCCCGCCTTCTAGAGAAATATACCACTAACGTCATAGATTTATCAAGAAGACAAATTCAGCTTGTCGTGCTTTTTGGCTCCGTGGCTAGAAATGAATGGGTAAAGGGTAGCGATATCGACATATTGGCTGTCAGTTCTGATAAAGATAGCGATGTTATCAATATCCTAAATAAAGCCAAGATAGACGTAAGCCCGCTTTTGGAAATTCGACCTATTTCAACAACGATAGAAAAATTCACGGATGGCCTTAAGAAAAAAACTGAGTTTTTTCATGAGCTATGGAACGACAGAATTGTTTTATATAATGAATCATTATTTTGGAAACTGGTCAGGGAGGAGAATAAGTGAGGCTTCTGGCGAATCAGGATTACGCGCCCTGTCGTATCGGAAAAGAATGCCGAAGACATTCGCGAGGCAGCATTGGAAAGAATTAATCACTATCTTTCTATCAGGGTTCCGTCCCAAGCCGGAATATTCTTGCGAGGGACAAGAGGGACAAGGGGGACAACGGGACAAGACGTGTTATCTAACCCACGGTAAAATATATAGTTGCAAAACAATTCTTTCGAGGTTTATTTCAGATTTGTTTCAAAGCCGAGAATTCCGGGGACATGTTACTTAAGTCAGAATAGATAAGTATTGTGTCCCTGGAATTAGTAAAAGGAGTCATTATGATGCGAGTATTCTTAGGAATAGCGATAGGAGCTGCTATAGGTTTTGCGATCGGGTATTTCGGTAAATGTGCTTCGGGTACCTGTCCGCTTACGAGTAACCCTTGGGTTAGTACGGTTGTGGGCGGGTTATTCGGATTGATGATAGCTATGGGTAAGTAGCATTTTTGAAATATAAAGAATTCCGGGGACATGTTACTTAATTCAGAATAGATAAGTATTGTGTCCCCTATTTTTCATCTTTTTAATATCACTTATAGGGTTCGAGAATATCTTCCTGGTTTTAACACACCTTAAATCGTCCAGGTGCTGATCGATAGTTTTTTAAATTTGGCTATACAATCCCCTATACAATCCCCTATACAATACCTATACGATATGGTATACTTGTATTATGTTTAAAGCTGAATTTCGGATAACTCCCTACCTTTTAAAACTGTTTGAGCAGATTGCTGTCACGGGCGCGCTTATCAGGAACTCGCGGCTTCAGGTTTCTGTTAAGGCCCCCTTGGAGAGAGACGCTTTTGCCCGGAGCATTCACTCGTCGACATGGATCGAAGGCAATCTCCTGTCTTTGGCCGAGGTCAGGGCTGTGGTGGACGGTAAGGATCTTCTGGTTGAAGAGAAGCAAAAGACAGAGGTTGCCAATTGTGTTGGGGCCATGCGCCAGATTTTAAAGACTAAACGTAAGCCGGTTACGGAACAGGGGCTTTTGGCAGTGCATGCGCGCATGATCAAGGGGCTTTTGTCTAAAGATCGAACGGGCCAGTATCGCAGTGTCCAGAATTATATCGTGGATGCCCGTAATAAAGTTATTTTTACCCCGCCGCCTCCTGCACAGGTTCCGGGACGGATGAAGGCCCTTTTTGCTTGGGCGAAGGATGAATCCTTGCATCCGGTGGTCCGTAGCGCTATTTTTCAGCACGAGTTTTTGACGATCCATCCCTTTGTGGATGGCAATGGCCGCGTGGGCAGGGCTGTCGGACAGTGGTTTCTTTGGGAAAAAGGTCTTGATCCACTTTGTACTTTGGGCCTTGATGATTTCTTTGCGCACGATCGGCCTCGTTATTATGATATGATCCAACAGACGCGTGACATGGATGGTGATTTTACGCACTGGGTAGAATATGTTGCCGAAGGCCTGGCCTGGGCACATGATGATGTGAAAAAAAGAATCAAGGCTGGGACTCTTTCGTTGCAGGGGGCATCACTCACGCCCAAACAGGAAGAGCTTTTAGGATTACTGGAGAAAAAAGGTGTTTTAGGCGCCGCAGAGATCGGTCATACCATGAAGATTAATCGCGCCCGCGTTAATCAGCTGATTAGCCCGCTTGTCCGTTTGGGTATCGTCACAAGAGAAGGGGCGGCAAGGGCTGTGCGATACCGCCTGAATGAAAAATAGGCAGAAAGCGCAACACCGGCCAAGCCGAAATGGCCGGGTGTAATCGGAGTCACTCTCAATGCTTCAAAGATACAATTTTCCCACCTAGCACAGTAATATCCTACGATTATACTTGAGTACAATTGACTATATTCTGCCATACCTTATATTAGAATGGGTTTGATAGAAGTTGGCGCTAGCCAGCGCGTAGTATACAGTCGTCTATAGAGTCAATTGATCTTAAACGGGAGGGCACGGTGGGAAAAAAAGAAGATTATATCGATACATTAGCGGTGCAGTTAAAAGGGTGGGGCATTGAAATAGATGTGCTGAAAGCCAGAGCAGAAAAAGAAACAGCGGCAGCCAGATCAGCGATTCTTAAAGAAGTCGAAATAGCAAATAAAAAAATGCAGCAGGCGCAAAAGAAAATTAAGGAAATGAACGGAAAGAATGGTGATGCCTGGGAGATTTTAAGGGAAGGGGCTAACAAGGCCTGGAATGATTTAAGCGAAGCGGTGCATCGCGCCGGAGAGAAATTTAAATAAATTCAAGAAAAAAAAAGGAGCAGTGCATGAGGATTTTTCCAAAACTGAAACATTTGAAACGATACAAGGATATTGCGCTGCTTTTGATCAAGTATGGACGCTCGGACGTGGTGAAGCATGTCGGGTTGCACGAAGTGCTGGATTTGGATCTATCGCCGGAGTCAACTGCGCGCGAGGTTAAGTCCGATGCACTAGCGAAAGACCTGGAGAAGATGGGGCCGACTTTTATCAAGCTCGGCCAACTTTTGTCTACGCGTGCAGATTTTCTTCCTCCTGCGTATATCCACGCACTGACACGATTACAGGACAAGATCGATTCATTCCCATTCGAGCAGGTAGAGGCAATCGTTGCTGAGGAGTTGGGAGTACGGATTTCAAAAGCATTTTCAGCGTTTGAAGCAAAACCTTTGGCAGCTGCTTCGTTGGGCCAGGTCCATCGTGCGGCGATGCACGATGGCCGGGTGGTGGTGGTTAAGATCCAGCGGCCCGGTATTCGAGACGTGATCGCGCAGGATATGGCGGTATTGGAACAAATTACAAGGTTTTTGGATAGGCACACGCAGTGGGGTAAACGTTACGAGTTTGGCAAGATGCTCGAAGAATTTCGCAGGAGCCTAGAGCGAGAGCTTGACTACCGCCAGGAAGCGCATAATTTGACTACGTTAGGCGCAAATCTGCAGGAATTCCCGGGGATAATCGTGCCGACGCCGATTGGGGGTTTTACCACCTCGCGCGTGTTGACCATGGAATACATCAGCGGAAAAAAGATCACGGATTTAAGCCCTTTGGCACAGCTGGATTTTAAGGGAACAGAATTGGCGGAAGAACTTTTTCACGCGTATCTGAAGCAAATCCTTGTGGACGGATTTTTCCACGCCGATCCGCATCCGGGTAATGTGTTCCTGACGGACGATCGTCGTATTGCCCTGCTTGACCTGGGTATGGTTGGTTACATCACGCCGGAGTTGCAGGAGAACCTATTGCAGTTGCTGCTGGCGGTAAGCGACGGGCGTGGCGATGATGTCGCAGGCATCGCGATTAAAATCGGCGGGATAAAAGTAAGTTTTCTGGAGAATGTGTTCCGGCAGCGCATAGCGGGACTGGTAAGCGAGAATCAAGGATCAAAAATGGACCAGATTCCCATGGGACGAGTCGTCTTGGAAATCACGCAAATTGCAGGCGATAACGGATTACAGGTGCCGGCGGAGCTGACTATGCTAGGCAAGATGCTCTTGAATCTGGATATGGTCGGCAAGACTTTGGATCCTACGTTTAATCCCAGCGCATCGATCCGGAGGAACGCGGAAACAATCATGCAGCAGCGGGTTTGGAAAGCGTTCACGCCAACTAATTTGTTCGGCGGCGTGCTGGAGATCAAAGATCTTCTGATGCGGCTACCGAGACGATTCAACCGGATCCTCGATATGATCGCGCGCAATGAGCTGAAGGTAGCGGTCGATGCAATCGACGAGAACGTAATTATTGATGGGCTCCAGAAGGTCGCGAATCGAATCACCATGGGCTTGATTTTGGCGGCGTTGATCATCGGCGCAGCGTTATTGATGCGGGTGGATACTTCGTTTCGTATATTTGGGTATCCTGGCTTGGCGATTTTGTGCTTCATAGGCGCAGGCGGAGTGGGCAGCTTACTTATTATTCAAATTCTGATAAAGGATCATCGTTCGAAGAGCTAAGAAGGTGATACTGTCGCCAGAGCAAAATTCCTTCGTCGTCCAGCCAGCCACCCCAATAATATCGTTCTCCTCGTAGAACTGGAGAGTTTAGCGCCTATGATCAGAACATCGGTCATAGGCGTTTTTATCTGGCGATGTCCGTAGGAGTTAGGGGTGGGTCCTTATAAGGTTCACCCCTCAATTACTTTAAATAGAAAGTATTCCTAAAAGATAGTATATTTATATGGTTATACCCAGGTACAATTGATTTGATTCTGTTATTCTCTATAATAGAGTTAAAGATGGATTCGAGGAATAATATAAGGAAAGGAAATAAAAATGTCACAACGCTATCATGAGAACAGGGAAGCACAAATGGACAAAAAAATACATGGGTTGGTATCATCCCAGCACGAAAATCCGCCCCATCCAAGAAATCAGTCAATGCAGACGGAAAATATATTAAAGAAGGAGGCTGTGCATCATAGCTCCATACAACTCTTAGCGTATCAGATGTACCAGGAAAAAGGAGGAACTGCCTTGGATAATTGGCTGGAAGCAGAAAAGTTTTTAAGAAGTAATTATCATAAATAAAAAGAAGACGCGTGGTAACGAATACAAATAATATAACAAAGTCTAACAGGAGGTATCAAATGCAGGGATTTAAGGTATTTTTGATTGGAGTTTTTAGCGTTTTATTATTTGGCGGGTTAGCGCAAGTATCTGCTGCTCAAATGGGATCTAATACAGAGATGCGCAGTGTTTCTGGGGAAATTGCCGCGATTGACGTTAAGCTTGGGTTGCTGAAGCTTAACCACGATGCAGGCCAAGACGATAGAGGCATAAGGGAGTACAGAATTAACCAGGATGAAACACGGGTTACTGATCCTTCAGACAAGAAATTCCTGGTGATTAAAGATTTACGAGTCGGTCAACATGTTGTCATTAAGTTGATAGATAGTCCTGAAGAAACAATGGTTCGAAAGATTATTGCTGAACCGATGCCAGAGCCTTCCTACCAAGAAATTACTGGTGAACTTCAGGCTATAGATATTCTGGCCGGAACGCTCGTTATCGAGCAGGAACCGCTGCTTAACGACGAAGGAAAAAGCAAGCTGCTCTATTTTGTCTTTGAGCCAAATAACATTGTTATCATGCAAGCTCCGAGTAGGCAGCCTGTGCGATTAGAACTATATCCGGGCGATCTATTGCAGGTTGAATACGTAGTGAAAGATGGAAGGCGGCAGGCGCACTCCATTACGTTGCTGAAAGCAGCGTCAGAAACTAAGCGTACAATCACAACAACGACAACAAGTACAACTGTAACACAATAACGGGTAACAACAAAAAAGAGGATTCAATGTCTACTGAAACATTATTGTTATTTGTAGTGATTGCTTTGGTTTTTTTTGCTTTGCCGACTTGGCCGTATAGCAGGGAATGGGGATATCGGCCTACGGGTATCTTGACAGTTTTGTTGGTACTTTTTCTTATCTGGGCTATTGCTGGAAATCGTCCGCTCTTTAGACGTTCCTTAGGAAGCGACATTAGATCAGCTGGCCATAATGCGGCGGATTCTGTAAGAGATGTACTCCGTTAGTTAGCAGTAAGTCACTATTAAAAAGGAGGTGAAATATGTTGTGGACACTTGGAGTTATTCTTATTGTGCTTTGGTTGTTAGGGTTAGTTTCATCATACACTATGGGTGGGTTTATTCACATTTTACTCGTTATTGCGATTATCGTTATTGTTTTCCGTCTTATTAGTGGCCGGAAAGCGATTTAAGCGTTACAAACATTAGAGAACATCTTAATAGGACATAGGTTAAAGGCCGTGATCAGTAAACGAGATCATGGCCTTTTTTATCTCTCGATGCCCTAGGAGTTGGGCGTACAATCATGCGATTATACCCATGTACAATTGAATTCCATTTTAAATACTTCTATAATATGATAGTAAAGTCGGAAATAGTTTTAGTAGCTACAAACTTTAAAGGAGGGTAAGCATATGTCATTAATTTCAGTAGTTGTGGTTTTGGTTGTTGTTGGGGTGGTCCTATGGTTGATTAATACCTACATACCTATGGCCAGCAGTATCAAGTCGATTCTGAACGTCGTAGTGATTATTGTCGTGGCCATCTGGTTGTTACAAGCATTCGGTGTATTAGGCCACATCAACGGAATCAATATTAAGTAATGTAAAAAAAGCAGAGAAGAGCCTCCGAGAAGGTAGTTTTAGTTTGGAAGGTGCCAAGACACAGACACGAGGGATAATGAAGATTAATGATAAGGCTGGAACTGCGACCACGTATGTTTTACCTCCTCTGCCATATGCGCAGAACGCGCTGGAGCCGGTAATCTCAGCGAATACGATCAGCTTTCACTACGGCAAACATCATAAAGGATATGCCGACAATCTGAACAAGCTGGTGGTAGGTACTGAATTTGCCGACTTGCAATTAGAGAAAATAGTTACCGCGGCATCCGGTAAAGCGGATAAGGCCGCGATCTTCAATAATGCAGCGCAAGCGTGGAACCATGCGTTTTACTGGAATAGCTTGACTCCGGATGGCGGTGGCGAACCACCCGCGGCATTAAAGAAAAAGATCGAGGCTTCTTTTGGGACTGTGGACGCATGCAAGAAAGAGCTAGCGACTGCGGCGACTACCCAGTTCGGCAGCGGCTGGGCGTGGCTTGTTCTGGATGGTGATATGCTTAAGGTGGTCAAGACTGCTAATGCAGATTCACCTTTGGCCAAAGGCATGAAGCCGTTATTAACCATTGACGTCTGGGAACATGCTTACTACCTGGATTATCAGAATCGCCGTGCGGACTATGTTAATGCGGTACTTGATAAACTGGTCAATTGGAGTTTCGCAGAAGATAATCTCAAGTAAGGAGGTGATCTTTATGTGTCAGAGTTGTGGATGTTCTCCATGTGAAAAATGCGGTATGCCTATTGAAGATGGCGTTTGCAGCGGTTGTAAAAACAAGGCATCAGAGTGTACTTGTAAGGATAAAAAATAAAATTTCTATAAGGAGGAAATAATGTTAGTTAAAAATGTAGGCGAGAAATATCACTGTTCGGTTTGTGGTAATGAGGTAACTGTAACCAAAGTCGGCGGCGGAGAGCTTGTCTGTTGCAATAAACCTATGGAAAAAATCCAAGAATCGAAGTAAATAAGCGACTTTTTAGGGGTATATGAGATTTAAAGAATAATATCAGTTCTACTCTGTTAATAGACAGCAGTAGCATGTTTTTTTAACCGAGATTTTTTTAGCAGAATAAATTAGGATAGTCATGGCAAAGATTTCTGAATTGAAACCCAAGGTTTCCATCATCGGTT
>JBFZAD010000194.1:0-3100 GCA_041309125.1 Candidatus Omnitrophota bacterium | reverse complement strand
TAAAATCAAATCCAATTTCCCTTTCCTCAGACAAACCTTTTACAAAAGCCTCCAACTCCTCATTCCTCTCTATTTCTTTTTCATTAAAGTCCATAACTTCCTCAATAGGTTTTACTGGTATGAATTTTTGCTCTATGGTTTTTGTATCTGTATCATAGAAAACTACAAAAGGTTTATGCTCTTTTTGAGCTATAGTAGACCTCATGAGTGATCCACAATTAACAAGATACCTGCCATTATGTTCTTGTATAAATCCTTTATGATTATCTCCAGATACAATAAGATCAAACTTAGTTTTTGCCAACAAATGTTTGGCATAGGTGTGTCCTTCTTGCTCTGCCCAAAGTTTATCATCCACAATCATTTTGTGAATAAGTAAGATATTACAGTTACTTTTATCTTTTATTTCTGGAATTTCTTCTCCCCATGAACAGCCATAAATAACTGTATCACCACCTATTCTTTCTTTTTCTAATACTTGTAGCCATTCTGTTTCATTTAGAATAGCCAAAGGTGAATTTTCTTTTGAAGTATGATACCTTAGATCATGCTGTCCATAGATGGTGTAAATAAGAGAACTTTCATAAGTTTTTAGAAATTGGATAACTTCCAAAGTTAAGGCATAGGAAGACATTGGGGAGTCAAAGAAATCCCCAGGTTGTAATATAATTTCTTCCTGACTTTCTTGTAATATCCATTCAATCTTTTCAAACAAAGTTTCTTTGTAATTATCTAATCGGTTTTTTGGTCTTGTTGATCTTATATGCCAATCACCAGTACAAAGTATCCTCATTTTACCTCATTCCATTTCTATTTTTTTGATTTCATATATTTTAAAAGAGAAAGAATATTTTCCTGTTTCATTAGGAAGAAAAACATGCTCTCCTTTAAATTTAATAGGAGCAATACCTTTTTTAAATGTTATAGGAAAAGTATATTTATTCATATCATACAATTCTATAGTTATTTTAACATCCCTCATTTAGTCCTCTCTCCATCCTTTTACGTTTCTTTGTGTGCTGCTAAAAAGGCGATAAACAGCACACCTACAAAAAAACCTATGACAAATCCTATAATGAATACCATTTATTTAATCCTTATTTCAATATATCCTCATTTAGTCCTCTCCCCATTAACAATCACAGAATAAATAACCCCTTTATAAATTCCTCTTTCAAGTTTTATAGTGTTATCAATCTGCCAATAAAATAGGTTTTTAGTAACTATGGATCCACAAATCCCTCCAATTATAAACACTAAAACCAATAGTAATAGGATATGTTTACTTATGTTTTCCCATATTGATTTCATTTTCGCTCCTTTTTATTTTGAAATAAATTTTTGCTGTATAAGGGGAAACCCCAAATCCAGTTAATTCAAAATTCAACCATGATAAATCCCTTAGCCACATCTTAAACATTAATAATCATCCTCTCCTATCCATTATTTGTTTGTACATACCTAAAACTTGTCTTGCTTGTTTTTTAGCAAGTTGATTCTCCCCACCCTTGTATAAGGATAAGGCTTTAAGTAAATTACCCTTCGCAATTTTTAATTTATCCTGTAGTATTCTTGCACCATGCAAGACATCAACATCTGCCCATTGCTTGGTAGCTGTTGGGGTTTGCATCAATCCCTTATACCCTTTCTCAGATTCAGCCTTAAAATTAAAATTACTCTCAGTAAACATTAGAACGGAGAGTAAGAAAGGGTTTAAATTGGTTTGTTCACTTGCTAATTCTACTGCTTTGGTGACTTCCTCGACCTTGCCTTTTGGACACCCTAAAGATTTAACAACCTCTTTTACAGGGTTGATTTCTTCCTTAACAATATAAGGTAAAGGGGTTATTGTTGATCTTACCTCTAAATACTCGTACATAGACACACAAGAAAAAAACATCAATAAAAAGGTTAGTATGGTATTCATCCGAATCCCTCCTCAATGCGTTTTATAACTTTTGCTTCTATAGGTGAACTACAAACTGGACATATTTTATGCTCCCTTAATAAGGTTAGGTACTTTCTTATTTTCAAAGAGGTTATACTTGAGCTTGTTGATATGGAGGTTGTGGCTTTATCTATCAATCCTAAAAGTTTACCTAAAGCAGCAAAGTCCTCCTGCTTTTTCTTAATGTCAGTAATTAAGGTTGTGACCTTTTTATATTCAGGTTCTACAGCAAGCCACTCTCTTTCACTTTCTAAATGTGCAGTTACTTTTTTTAATTTGGATACTACAGAATTTAGCACCTCTTGATCGGATTTAATATCCGATAAATCTTTTATTCTTTGTTGTACCCCTTTAACAAAAGGTTCAAGTTTTAAAATATTTTTTGTACTGTAAATTTTAGAGTTCAAAACAGCGAGAGAAGATAGCAAATTCCGAACGCTTTGCACTCTCTGCCGAACGATCTCAAGCTGAGAAGCATCTTTATCAAGCTCATCAATTATAATGGAAATCTCATCTAAATATGAAAGGTTTTCTATTTGTGATTCAAAATTGGAAATCCTCTCAGATGAAAACTTTACCCTACTTTTTTTATCAGAAATTTTTGACCCAATGTTTTTATAAAGTCGGTCAATAACATCCAATCCAACAAGGTCGTTGAGTTTTCTTGCAACTTCACCAGGAGAGTCTTGTAATAGAAAATAAGGTTGATGTTGAGTTTGGATATTAAACTCAGTAATCTTGGTTACGTTTTGTATTTCCTCAGGAATATCCGTTCTGAAGGCTTCAAGTCTACCTAATTCAGTTTCGTAGGTATTTTTAGGACCACTCCTATCCTTAGAAATCCATCCATCATCAAAATCAATTTTAACTTTTACAGGGTCTTTTATGTCCCAATTTCTATAAGAATCTCCTGAGGGTTTATTGGTGATTGCCCATAGTAAGGCTCTTATTATAGCAGATTTTCCGGCATCACTTGCTCCAGTTATGATGTTAAGACCCTCTGAAAATTCTATTTCACTATTTTTATGACTTTGGAAATTTGATATTGCCGTGGAACGAATCATCAGCCACCACCATTGCGAGTACCTGATTAATATCAGATAAGTTTAGGTTATAAAAATAGTGAAATAGAATTTTCAGAGGGTCTTAACA
>JBFZAD010000193.1:0-15849 GCA_041309125.1 Candidatus Omnitrophota bacterium | reverse complement strand
CATTAAACAACACCGTCTTATCATAGTCTTCTTTTTCTTCTATTTGTATTTCTGGCTCGATAATTATCTTAAGGGTATTATCGCTATTTCTTACTGCGAACATAGCAATTATGCTTGCCTTAGTTCTTAATGCCAAGACAACAGGGCCTGTGGCAGTAGCTGCTTTTTTGCCAAAAAAGTCTACAAACACGCCTCCTGTGCCAAAATTTTGATCCATAAGTATAAAAATAATCTCGTTATTTCTTAGGGCGCGCATGCATGCCTGCACACATTTAATCCTTGGCTCATTATATATGGTTTTGAGATTAAATTCATTTCTTCTTTTTAAAAAATATTGATCGGCGCTAGGGTCCCTCATATGCCTTAAAAGGCAATTTGAAGGATAGCCCTCAATTGCCATAAATATCTGTTGCAGGGGGAAATTCCCAAAGTGTGCAGCTACTGCAATTACCCCTCTTTTTTTTGCTAATGCATTCTCCAGATGTTCTTTCCCCTCAAAATAAAATTTTTTCTTTAGCTCTTGGCGGTGTTCAAGATAATAAAGTACTTCCATTGATGACATTGCCATATGAGAAAAGCTGTCTTCGGCAATTTTTTTAATCTCTTGCTGTGACTTTTCTTTTGAAAACGCTAATTGCAAACCTTCAAAGGCAGTTTGTCTCTGTTTTTTAGCAAATCTAAATCCGAACCTCGTAATAAAACTAGCAAATGGGTAGATTTGCTTCTCTTTCGCTATCCGAGCAATAAAGGCGCAAAATAGTAAGCCGACATAAGCAAATTTTCGCCTAAGATTTCTAAGAAAATGCCTGTTTGCCATTTTTTTTAGCTAGATTAAGATTATCTTTTGTATCCTATCTTACGCAGTAAGTCCTTGCGCCACTTAATATCTTCTTCTTTCTCTATGCCCTTTGGTTTTGAGCCGTCTATTACCCCTAAAATCCCTCTACCATTTTCAGACACTGCCACAATAATCTCAAGAGGATTTGCAGTTGCAGCATAAATAGAACAGACTTCGCTTGTATTTTTTATTCTATTTAAGACATTGACCGGGAATGAATCTTTTAAGAATATAACAAAGCTATGGCCTGCTCCGATAGAAAGCGCATTTTCACAGGCAAGATTTTTTAGGCTCTCATCGTTGCCCTCGCTTCTTACTAAACATGCACCCGATGCTTCACAAAATGCTATCCCAAACTTAATAGTTGGGGAGCTCTCAATCAATGTCTCGTATAGATCTTCAACGGTCTTAATGAAATGGGAATGGCCAATAATTACATTTAAATCATCGGGCTTTTTAACTTTAACTATTTCTATTTGCATGGCTTCACCTTTTTTTATAAAAAACTTTTATCGCGCAAAACAACACAATTATTATACAAATTCCTATAAAAAAATCACCATATTTTGTATAAATTGTCTCTTCGCCAGACTTATTATAAAAAATGTCGTTGACTTTGTATCCATCAATAAATGTCTTTTTGCCTTTTTCGTTTTCTACATAAGAACATATCTTGCCATTTAAATCGATAAAGCAAGATATGCCTGTATTCGCAGCCCTTACCAGAGGTCTTCTATTTTCAATTGCCCTAAAGACTGCCTGCTGCATATGCTGATAAGGACTTGAGGTATCTTTAAACCAGGCGTCGTTTGTAATATTTATTAGAATATTTGCCCCTCTCTTTGTAAATTCTCTTGCTAATTCCGGGAATATATCCTCGAAGCATATCAATGTTGCAAAGAAAATAGATTTCTTTTCTTCTCTTAATGGACAACTAAATATGGTGAACTCTTGTCCTTGATTAAAATCATCCATAGGCACAAATTCTGCTAATATAGGGATACGGTCTCTTAAGGGCATATATTCTCCGAATGGGACAAGGTGGATCTTATCATAGCTGGCTAATACACTTGCATTTTTAGAGAACAGAACTGCACTATTATAGTATTTATCCTCCCTAATCTTGCCCTCGGTATTTTGTATCCCCTGCTCAAAACTAATAATGCCGCTAAGCAATGTAATCTTATTCCCATTAATAAATGAAAGTAGCCCCTTTAATTCTTCCTGGTAAGCTAAGCTACGGTCAAGATGATAAGATATTGCTGATTCTGGCCAGATAATTAAATCGGGTGAATCTTTAAGCGCCTTGCGGGTCAATTCAAAGTGCCTCTTAAGTATCCCGTCATAACGAGACTTATCCCATGTATCCTTAAGCGGTATGTTTGCCTGGACTAATGATACACGAATCTTTTCTTGATCTGATCTGACATTAAGCCGATATAATCCATAGAAATAAACTGCAACTAAGATTATGCCAAAAGCTAAAATGATTTTACCTATTTCTTTCTTATAATGATTTTCTTTATTTTTATATAATGAAATAATTTTAAAAATGCTTATATTTGCTGCCATTACAATAAATGAAATTCCATAAACGGATGCAATATCTGCGATTTGAATGATTGGCAAATAGAGATATTGCGAATACCCTAATGATACCCAGCCAAAACCAGTAAACATGTGCATGCGGATATATTCCAGGATGACCCATGCTGCCGGGAAAAATAATATGGACGTAAAAAACATTTTTGAATTATATAAAGAAAAAACGACACCAAATATCCCAAAATAGAGGGCAAGATAAAAGATAAGAAAAATTATACCAAGATACCCTATGATTGGATTTACTCCGGGAAGGATTACATTCACAAGCCAATAGATAGTGCCTACGAAAAAGAATACCCCGACTAAAAATCCTAATTTAAATCCTTGTAACCATGTTCTACCTTTAATTGAGAAAAAAAACGGCAGAAAAGCAAACCAGGCAACAAAACTCAAATCAAACCTTGGAAATGATAGAATAAGCAAACCCGCAGATAATAGGCAAACAAAAAAGTCTTTTAATCTCCGGCGACTTGGTGACTTGGTGACTTGGTGACCTTTTTTCATTTGATTAAAAGATATTACCTTCCACAACACTTTTTATATTTTTTTGTGCTTCCGCAGGGACAAGGATCATTTCTGCCTACATCTTTATCCTTGTTGACTACTGGGGCTGGTTTGGAATCAGGCGTATCTTGGGGCAATTCTTCCTGGGATGGCTGTGGCCTTTGGCCTTTGAGGCTTGAAAATTCCTGATGAACCAATTCTTGGGGTATATCCTGAAAAACCGCTTTAAACTTTGCTTCCTTCTGAGGCTGGACTCTAAATAATAGCTCAACGACTTCTTGCTTTATTGAATCAATCATATCCTGAAACATAAGAAATGCCTCATGTTTATATTCAACCAAAGGATCCCGCTGTGCGTAACCCCTTAAATGAATGCCCTCTCTTAATAAATCCATAGAATACAGGTGTTCTTTCCACTTTGTATCAGTAATTTGAAGGATTACCATTCTCTCAATATATCTAAGGACGCCAGAGCCGATTGCCTCTTCTCTCTTCTCATAATTAGATATCAGATTACTTTGTATAAATTCTATCAACTCATTTTGATTTTTGAAATTAGAAGCAACTAATTCTAAGGTAACCCCGAATCTCATCTTAAGTGTGGTTAGAATACCCTCTATATCCCACTGTTCCGGATATGAATTTTGTGGTATGTAATTAGATATCTCTAGATTTAAAAGGCCGGCTATCATATCCTGTATCTCTTCTTTTAAATCCTGGCCAAACAAAACGGTCCTTCGCTGTTGATATATAATCTCTCTCTGCTTATTCATTACATTGTCATATTCAAGAATTTGTTTTCTTATCTCAAAATTATGGTTCTCAACGCGCTTTTGCGCAGTCTCGATAGATTTGGAAAATATACTAGCAAGCCTGCCCTCCTTGCTTAATGTTAGAGGCTGGCCTTGGCTGTCATAATTATTTAGCATCCTTAAAATCCAATCGGGAGCAAATAGCCTCATGAGGTCATCTCCAAAAGACACATAGAATCGAGATGAGCCGGGATCTCCTTGTCTGCCGGCACGGCCTCTTAGCTGGTTATCAATACGCCTTGCCTCATGTCTCTCGGTTCCGATAATATGCAAACCTCCTGCTTCAACAACCTTAAGATGTTCTTCTTGAGTATCTTTTTTAAATTTCTCAAGTGTCTGCTTAAAGACTTCTAAATAATCTTCATCCTGAGGCGATTTTCCATTCTGTTTCAAATAGCTCTTTGCTAAAAATTCTGCATTGCCTCCTAATAATATATCGGTGCCTCTTCCGGCCATATTGGTTGCAATAGTAACTGCCTTGTATCTGCCGGCCTGGGCAACAATACTTGCCTCCATCTCATGATATTTTGCATTCAGGACATTGTGCTGTATGCCTCTTCGTTTTAACATGCCAGCAAGTCTTTCTGACTTCTCGATGGTAATGGTTCCGACTAGCACAGGCCTTCCGGCATTATTCAGCTCAACAATTTCCTCCACTACCGCATTAAATTTCTCATCCTCTGCCTTATATACGACATCAGGATAGTTTGTCCGTTTAAGCTCTCTATTAGTAGGAATAACTATAACGTCTAAATCGTATATATGCTTAAATTCTGAGGCCTCTGTAAATGCCGTGCCGGTCATCCCTGCAAGCCTTTCATACATGCGAAAATAATTCTGCAATGTGATTGTTGCAAGGGTTTGATTTTCCCGCTCTATCCTTAAGCCTTCCTTTGCCTCAATTGCCTGATGCAAGCCATCTGACCATCGCCTTCCAGGCATAAGCCTTCCGGTAAATTCATCAACAATAATTACCTCGCCATCTTTGACAACATAGTCAACATCTCTTTTGTATAATTTATGGGCACGTAATCCCTGTATTATATGATGGCGCCAGTCCATGGTTTCTATATCGTGAAGGCTTTCTATGTTTAACAATTGGCATGCCTTACCCTCTCCTTCATCGGTAAGATGTGCTGAGTGGGACTTCTCATCTACCATAAAATCATATCCTGTATCTAAATCTATTCCCTTATGTTTTGCGTCTATCTCATCCCTTTCTAAAATCATGCGTCCTTTTAATTTTGGTATAAGCCTATCAATTGTATAATACTTGTCCGTTGATTCCTCGGCAGGACCTGAAATGATTAAGGGTGTTCTTGCCTCATCAATCAATATCGAATCAACCTCATCAACAATGGCATAATAAAAAGGTCTCTGGACCAGATCTTCCTTTCTCATCTTCATATTATCCCTAAGATAATCGAAGCCAAATTCATTGTTGGTGCCATATGTGATGTCGCAACTATAAGCAATGCGCCTTGAGTCATCTGACATATCATGCTGTATTGAGCCCACACTTAAACCTAGGCTTTCATAAATTGGCCCCATCCACTCTCTATCTCTTCTGGCTAAATAGTCGTTTACCGTTACTACATGAACTCCCCTGCCGAGTAATGCGTTTAAATATGCTGGTAAGGTCGCAACAAGAGTCTTGCCCTCACCTGTGGCCATCTCAGCAATTCTACCCTCATACAAAACCATTCCGCCTATTAATTGTGAATCAAAATGGCGCATATTAACATTGCGCCTAGCCGCCTCCCTTACTACTGCAAATGCCTCTGGTAAAAACTCATCAAAAATCTTATTCCTTATAACCTTAATCTTCTGATTTATCTTTCTTCTTTCTTCGCTGGTTGCCTGAAGAGATGTTTGCTCTAATTCTTCTAACTCTTGCTTAAAGTCGTTTTGCCTACTTAAGAGTTTACCTTTAAACTCAACTGTCTTTTGGCGCAGCTCATTATCAGACAGTTTTGTAACCGCAGGCTCAAGAGAATTAATAACTTCCACAAGCTTTCTGTATCTTACTAATTCTCTGTCATTTTGGCTACCTATTACCTTGTTTAAAATAAATTTAAACATATTAATCTTTCTTCATCTTTAAATAACTGTTTATCAAATCATCTAATTCCCCATCCATAACCTTATTGACATCGGAAGTTTCATATCCAGTACGATGGTCCTTTACCATATAATATGGATGCATTACATAAGAGCGTATCTGAGAGCCCCATTCAATTTTTCTCTTCTGGGCATTATAGGCATCCATTTCTTTCTGTTTCTTTTGCTGAGTCTGTTCATATAGCTTTGCCTTAAGGATATTTAATGACACCTGTCTGTTTTGATATTGAGAGCGTTCATTTTGGCATTGCACTACAATTCCCGAAGGTATATGGGTAATTCTTACTGCAGAATCAGCCGTGTTAACACTCTGGCCGCCTGGGCCAGAGGAGCGAAAGATATCAATCTTAAGATCCTTTTCTTCTATTTTTATGTCGACCTCATCTCCTATCTCTGGTATGGCGTCAATGGACGCAAAAGATGTATGTCTTCTTTTATTTGAATCAAATGGGGAAATCCTTACTAATCTGTGTACGCCCCTTTCAGCCTTAAGATACCCAAAGGCATACTCTCCCTCAACCAATACTGTAACATTTTTAATCCCTGCCTCTTGGCCGGGCAGGATATCTAAAGTCTTGGTCTTATAATTCTTTATTTCTGCCCAACGTAGATACATCCTTAAGAGCATGTTGGCCCAATCGCAGGACTCTGTTCCTCCGGCTCCGGCATTAATCGTCAGAATCGCATTATTCTCGTCAAACTCGCCAGATAAGAATGACTTAAATTCCAATGCCTCTAATTCAGACAAGAGCTTATCTGAATCATGCATAATCTGATTGATAAGGTCTTTGTCTTCTTGTTTTAATATCTGGGTTAACTCTTTTATTTCTTGGAATTTATCAAAGGCCAGCTGCCATGGCGAGTATAAAAACTTAAGGCTCTTTAGCTCTTTTAATAATTTTGTTGACTGGGAGTCCTTTTTCCAAAATGCTTCATCTGACATTAGACGAGAAATCTCATCTATTCTATTTTTTTTATTATCTATGTCAAAGATACTCCTTTAAATTCCTTAGCTTCTCTTCAATAAGACTCTGTTGTCTTTGTATATCCTCTATCATTATCAACTCCTGTGTTATTATTTCTTTACTATCCCTCTTAACATAAGGCTTAGCTCTTCACTATTATCAGAAAACTCCTTAGCCGTTTCTTCTGTAATCTTATCTTCATTTATCAACCTTATTAATGCCTGATTGAACGTCTGCATGCCATATAGCGCACCCTGCTCAATAAATTGCGGGATCTCCCATGTCTTACCTTCGCGTATAAGTCTGGAAATAGTCGCAGTTCCTATCATTACCTCGCAGGCCGGAGCTCTTTGTACATTATCCTTCATGGGGATTAATCTAAGAGAAATTACGCCTTTTAATAAAAGTGATAGCTGCATACGTATCTCATTGTGTTGATGAGGAGGGAAAAGATTAATAATCCTCTCTATAGTCTGAGCGGCATTAATCGTATGCAATGTACTTAAAACCAAGACCCCTGTCTCTGCTGCATTTAATGCGGCAAACATTGTCTGGGAATCCCTGATGTTGCCGATAAAGATAACATCGGGGCTTTGGAGGGTGAATGCCTTAAGGGCAATATTATAAGAAGCAACATCAATGCCTAATTCTCGCTGGTTGATAATAGATGTCTTATCTTTAAAAATGAATTCTATAGGCTCTTCTACAGTAAGAATGTGTTTCTTGAAGTTTGAATTAATATAGTCTATCATGCTTGCTATGGTTGTAGACTTGCCGCTGCCTGCAGAACCCGTAAGAAGCACAAGTCCTCTACTCTCACCAGACAAAGTCTTTAAGACTTCTGAAGGTAGGTTTAACGTGTGAAAATCGTTGGTCCTATCTCTTATGCTCCTTGCAACCATTGCTAGCGTATTCCTTTGATGAAATATGCTTAATCTGAATCTATGATTTACATCTTTTAAAAATAGAGTTGCTGCTAAATCAATATCTAGCCTTGTCTGGAGTTTCTTGCGCTGTTCCTCTGTGGTCAAATCCTTTATGGACTTATCCATGGCTTCTTTTGTGATTACTTCGTCGGCAATTGTAACAACCCTGCCATTTATTCTCATACGAACAGGCCCGCCGACTCTATAGAACATGTCGGATGCATCCCTATCCATCATCATCTCAAAATAGTGCTTGATGTCCATATTGTCCCCCATCGATGAGCAGACAATTTACTGGAGTGTAAATTGTAGCCCAGCCCTTTTAGTATCTCGCAGATGTATGCCAGCCAAAAATGGCTGGGCGTCTGCGAATTGATATCACAGAACTAATTTTGTACTTTTTAAGCTTAGCTACAAAATTAGTTCTGTGTAAATTCAACCACAGACTTATGTTCGCTATCGGTCCATAAGTCTGGGTTTCATTTATATTATACCATCTCTTCCTTTATTTTCATCTCTAAATCTAATAAAATTTTTTTAAATTTTACTCCAAGAGAATACCCTCCAAGACTACCGTCTGATTTTATAACCCTGTGGCAGGGTATAATTAACGGATATGGATTCTTTTTTAATGACACCCCGACTGCCCTTTGTGCATGGGGGTGTTTTATTTTCCTTGCTATCCAGCCGTAACTGCGGACCTCACCCAGAGGAATCTTTGAAACCTCTTTTAAAACCTTGATATCAAAACTATTAAGCTTACTTTTCATTATTAATGAGATTTATTTTTCTTAAGTAGTGATGGTATTTAATGGCAAAACGGTGTGCCTCATCTCTTATTCGGCGCAAAAGCAAAAGTGCCGGCGATGAAGGGGAGAGCCTAATTGGATTTTTTCTGCCTACGACAAAAATCTCTTCTTCTTTCTTTGCAATAGAGACAACCGGTATATCGAGTTTAAGACTATCTAAAACCTTCTTTGCTGCACCAAGCTGCCCTATGCCTCCGTCAATAAGAATCAAATCTGGATATTCAATCCCTTCTTTTAAAACACGTGTATATCTTCTATTTATGACCTCTTGCAGCATTTTATAGTCGTCTATCCCTGTGAAACTTTTGATGCGAAACCTTCTGTAGTTATCTTTATCTGCAAAACCATTTAAAAAGCTTACCATAGCTGCGCTTGCCTGCTGGCCAACAATATTAGAGACATCAAAGGCCTCAATTCTCTTAGGTATAACAGAAAGTTTTAGTGCCTTTGCTAACTCATCTATTGCCTTTAGCTCCTGCCCTTTAGTCAAGTTTGAGAATGCCTGTATTTGATCTCTTAAAGCAGCTGCTTCTTCAAATCTATGCTCTCCTGATAGACTCAACATAACTTTATTTAAACTATTGAGTAGATTAGCGTATCTACCGTCTAAAAACAGTTTTAAATTCTGAATATCCCTCTTATATCTAATCCTATCTTGTTTTGACTGATAAACCCCGGGGCATAAGTTTATCTTCTTGTAAAGACAGCTCTGGTGCGGATTCCTGCAAGTGCAAAAATGAAATATGCGCCTTATGCTTTTCAAAGCAAGCCGAAGCAATCTCACATTCGTATATGGCCCGTAATAAAAGGCATTGTCATCTGCCTTGGGCCTGACAATGTTCACGCGAGGAAAATCTTCATTAGTAATCCTTATAAAGGGGTAGCTCTTATCGTCTCTAAGATCAATATTGTAGTGAGGCATATTTTTTCTTATAAGTCTTGCCTCTAAAAGCAGTGCCTCCTCTTCATTTGTAGTTGGTATAATCTCGATATCGCTTATCCTAGACACTAACCTTTGTGTCTTATAATCCTTGGGGCTATCTTGAAAATACTGCGACACCCTTTTTCTTAGAGACTTGGCCTTCCCAATATAGATGATTGAACCTAAAATATCCTTCATGAGGTAAACGCCTGCCATATCAGGAAAGGAACGAACCCTTTGTTTTAGCGTAGTATGAGTATCCATTGCACAATAAAGATTTCTATCTCCTCTTCTCTGTGAGTTTCTGCCACAGCTGCTCTAATTCAGGCACCTTTAATATAAAGCAAAAACCAATATAAGATAAGAAGCCAAAAATAAGCATAATTCCCAGATTTAAGAATTTATTTAAATTATTGGTAACTAAAAAATAATTATTGCTTAGAAAAAATAAAACTAACCCCATGCAGATACTTGCAATTAAGATGCGAAAAAAGGAACCCGCGACTTCTTTACTATTAAAGCCCTTTAGCTTCTTTTTTAATATGGAAAACAATATGAAGAATGTGATTATCCCCGAAATAGATGTGGCCAAGGCAAGGCCTGCTATTTTAAGCGGAAACATCAAAACTACATTTAAGATAATATTGACTATTAAGGTACTGGCTGCAATCTTGGCCGGCGTAACTGTGTCCTTGAGTGCGAAAAAGCAAGATTGCAGTATCTTAGTTGCGCCATAGGCAAACAGGCCGATGCTGTAAAAGAATAGGACCTGGGCAGTTAGACCTACGGAAATGTTGTCAAATTTACCTCCGCCAAAAAGCGTGGAGATTATAGGATAAGACAGTGTCATAAACCCTACAGAAGCAGGAAGTATAACAAGAAATGTTGCTCGCAGTCCCCACGACAATGTGCGCTCTAATGCATTTAGATTCTCTTCAAGTGCCTGCGTTGAAAATGTCGGCAAGACTGCCTGCGAAATGGCATTGCTGAAAATACCCAGAGGAAAGAGTATAAGCCTATATGAAAAATACAGAATGGCTACGCCCCCCTCTCCTACTATCCAACTTAAAGAGCCGAATATGGAATCTATAAAGTTATTTAACTGATAAATTGACGAACTTAAGATACGCGGAAGCATTAACCTGCCAATAGTTAAAACTTGTGGATGTTTAAAACTTCTAAACAAGCGTAAGCGAAATCCCTTTTTATAAAGCATTGGGATCTGTACTGCCAATTGCAAGAAGCCTCCGATTAAAATGCCCGATGCGAGGCCTGTAATCCCTTCGCCGAAAATCAGGACAAATATGATGATAGATATATTAAGGAGGCAAGGTGCAAATGCCGGCACAACAAAATGTTTAAGGGAATTGAGTATTCCCATGCAATAGGCTGTTAAGCTAATTAATATAATGAAAGGAAAGATTATGCGGTTCAAATTTATTGTAGCAGTTAGTTTCTCCGGTGAGGCAATAAAGCCGGGTGCAATCACGCGCACTAAAAGCGGTGAGAATACTACGCCCAAGAGTGTCAATGAAACAAGGATGATTATTAGTAAGTTTAAAACTACATTTGCCAATTCCCAGAATTCTTTCCCTTTGTGCTTTAGCGCATACTCGCTAAATACAGGCACAAATGCAGCATTGGTTGCGCCTTCTCCGACAAAATCCCGCAGCAGATTAGGGATTTTCAAGGCAATGACAAACGCCTGGGCATATATATAGATACCGAACAATCTGGCAATAATCATATCCCTTAAAAATCCTAATATCCTGGAAAGAAGGGTAGCGAGACTAATAATACTGGCGGATTTGGCAATATTTAGATTTGACTCTTTTGATGTAGATTTATTGGTTGACATATTTTTGTTTATCTGTTATATTATTTACTCGGAAATAAATAATGACTAAAGGAGAATTAAATGCCACAAAGACGCACTGCAGTAAAAAAACTAAGAAAAGACAAAAAAAGATACATCCACAATCTGAAGATAAAGAATCAGGTCAAAAAAATTATAAAAAGTTTCAAGAAGCTTGTCGCAGAAAAGAAATTTGAAGAGGCCAAAGGCCTTTTCCCTAAGGTTTGCTCAAGCCTGGACAAGGCCTCCAAAAAACATATTATCAAACCCCAAACAGGGCATCGTAAGATCTCACGGCTTCATCTTCTACTAAATAAAATCCAAAAATAGTAGGCGCTTTTCCTAAACCAAGCACAGCTGTACAAGTAGCTTTTCAATTGCATACTCCGGCTGCAGTTTACCTGTCTTTATCTCCAAGTCAGTCCTTAAAATACAATTTAAAGCTATCGAAGCCCTCTTCTTACCCAATGAATCTAACCGTTTCCTGATATATCCTAAAATCCCGCCTAATATAAAATGCGGCTTTTGGCCATCTTTAATTAAATCTGAGAGGATTTTTACAGCCAAATCCGGCCTTCTGTTTGCAATTGCTTTATTTAAGTCAAGGCCGTTTGAGACACGGCTTTTCTTAAAATTGATGGCCTTAAAATCTCTTAAGCTATTTATAGAATCCCACTTTAAGCCATTTCTTGATTCCAAAATCAAAACAAGATGCTTAAAAGGATTTTTTAAATAACTTTTTATGCAGTCTTCTATATCCTTTCTTAATCTTTCGACATTCTTTATAAGTATTACTCTTTTTGTTGAACCTTGGGGTAGTCTAAGAAATGATTCCTGGAGGGAGTGTTTATCTTTTATCTCTTGGGCGTATAGGCAGTCGAAGTTAAAGCCTTCAAACTCTTTTTTAAATGCCTCTTTCTTAATATTGGCGATATATTCATCTTTGGAAAACTCGTCTTCTCCTATTAATAGAAAATTCATTGCCGGCTGTCTTGGCTTATTATCTTTACCAATTTTCGATTACCCTCTCTACAATCCTGCGGGATAAATCTGTTATTGCGTCTGCTACGGCAGTGGATTCGGCCTTTGCCTGTGTACCCTGAGTAAAATATGTTGTATCGCCTGCAAAGCTATTATTCTGCCAGATTAAATTTCCTTGTTTGTCTGTAAGCGTAAGGTTAACTATGATTGTAATCCTGTACTCTGTAACGGTTTCTTCATCATTAGCATATCGAAGAGCGTCTCTTCTAAATTCAATCAATTCCCCTTTTAAAAGCCAATCTGCCTTGTCTTCGCTGGCAATTCTTAGACTGCCGTTTAATTTAAAGCGTTCTATAACTGCCTTTGTTATATCTACCTCTAATAATGGATAGTAGGTCTTATATGATTTTGTAGTAGCCAGCTCATTTGTGATGTCTATCTTATTAGTAAAATTTGAAATATTTATAGTCTTTACTTCTGCTGGCAAATTGGCTCCGCTTGTAGTATAGCCGCAACCAGAAATAAAAGTAAGAAGTAAGAAGTAAGAAGTAAGAAGTAAGGAATTAAATATCTTTCTATTATTATTCATCAAGAACTCCTTATTTTTTATCAATGAGGCCTAGTGCTTCTTTTGCCTTGGCTGCCCAATCACTTTTTGGGTAGCTATCTATGATGTGCTGATAATAAATCTTAGCAGAATTAAAATTCTTTTGCTTTTCGTAAAACTGGGCAATTTCAAAATTACTCTGGGCCTCTTTCTCTTTTAATATATCTACCTGGGCCTGTGCAGTTTCACTGAGGGTTGCCTCCTGGTTCTTTTTTGCAAAATCTTCAAATTTTTCTCTCGCTTCTTGAGTCAGGCCTTGATCATACCCGGCTTTAGGGGCGACAGCTGCGATACAGCTTGCTATTTGGTACTTAGCCGGCTCAACCCACTCGCTGTCTGGATACTTTTCTGTAAGCTTTTCCAACTCTTCCCTTGCTTCTTGATAATAGCCCTTTGACTTAAGATGCATGCCTAAACTATATAGCGATTTTGGGGCAAGCTTGCTATATGGAGAATTTTCTACTATTTTTCTTAGTATCTCGACTGCAGGATCTTCTAATTCAAAATTCATTCCCAAAACTTTTCTCTTTGAATCAGATATAAACCAGTCTGCAATATCATATTCACGCTCAATAATCTCATCGAAATGCTTTGTAAAGGCATATTTTTCTAAAGTCAGCTGATATGCCTTATATGCCTGATAATATCTTGCCCTATACCACAACTTCTCTTTCGCAGCGCATGGTTCCTTTGATTTATTCTTGCACAGCTCTTCTTGCTCTTTCATGTCCTGTCTTACCCATTCTTCGAAACTCTTTCCTATATAATACTGTGCCTCGGCCGCCTCGGCCGCCTTTGGGTAACTATTAACCAATTGCTTAAACTCCTTAACCGCCCTTTTGTAATTACCGTTATTAAAAAAATCCATCGCATATTCAAACTGCAACTTCGGAGATTGCTTTACTGCATATTTCGGATTTTCCCATTTTTTCTTAGCCGGCGTCCACACCCAAAAGGCAAGGCCATGGCTTACTAAACAAAAATATATTATAATTGATACTAATATACGCTTTCTCATAAGGCTTAAATTACCATACCATTGTGTATTTGTCAATCCAAACAAGAATAACATATCCCGATCAAAGATAAAAATATGCAAAAGGCAATCTGCTTAAATACTGCGTTATTAGAATCAAGAGAGACAGGCTAAAATTAGTTGCTATCGCTATCTGAGGGACAAAGAAAGGCATTACCAGGCCGCTCATAGCCAAAAGAAAGCCCAAAGCTAAAACAATACTCATATAAGGAACTATAATCAGGTTTGCTAGAATAGTTATTGGGCTGAATATCTTAAAATAATGGATAATTATGGCAAATGTACCAAGCCAGGCAGCCAATGATACGCTGATTGGCTTAATGATAAATTTTAGTGATTTATTAATAATGGGCTTCTTTTCTATATATGGCGACAGAGCAAAAATACTTATTATACTCGCAAAGGACAACTGGAAACTTATATCAAACAAATCATTCGGGTTAAACAAAAGTATAAAGATTGCGGCAAGAGACAGGGCATTATAAATTTTGACAGGTCTCTGGAGAATTAATCCAACCAGTATTATAGTTATCATCACGGTAGATCGAACTACCGGCACATTCATACCAGTCAAAAAACAATAAAAGATTAAGAAAATAATTGTGACTACATAACGCAATCTTTTATATATTCTTAAGGTCTTTAAGAATATAAGGAAGATAAATGCAACTATTGCCAGATGCAAGCCGCTTACCGATAAAATATGGGCCGTGCCCGTCTTGGTAAAAATATCTCTTATGTCCTTACTCAATGCCTGCCTGCTGCCCAGGATCAATGTATTTAGTATATCTGCCTGCAAGGGCTCTAAATTTCTTATAAAGATATTCTTTATTACATGTTTTGCCTTGATGGCAAAATATTTAGGCAAAAAGCCTTGAGTCTGTTTAATTAATTTGGCATTGTCATGACTTGATACGTTAAGGATAGCGTGAATACCTCTATTGGCAAGATATTTTCTATAATTAAAATTCTTGTCGTAACTAAATGACCTCCGCGGCCTTGCTTGCAGAATCCATATTTGGCCATACTTAAATTCTTCCTTTCTGTAGGAATTTACTAAGCAGTCTGCGCTAATCTTAAACTTACTTCCTTGGGCTATTAGACCAGTTACCCTGAATGCAAATGAACATTTTCTGTCTGAACAAAACGGATCATCAATAATACTACCCTGTAAATATACTTTTTGCTTAATGTATGGGGTAAGATTTATTAAATGATTATTGCTAAGAGTATTTTTGTTCTTTAAAACAAGGGCGCCTAATATTAAAAAAGCAATGTAGATAAATATTCCTGTTTTTTGATTTTTAGAAAAGATAAGAGAAATACTTAAGCATAACAAACAAATGAAAAATAATAGAAAAAATGGGATATTAAATATTCTCTCAAATAATATCCCTGCGCAAAAAAATAAGGCAAGCCAGACAATCACAGCTACCTGGTCAATCTTACTAATTATTTTCTGAACCAAATGTTATATGTTCCTTTATTCTATCTACCTTACTGGGACCTATTCCGTTTACCTTGACCAAATCTTCAATATTTTTGAATGGACCATTCATGCGCCTATATTCAATAATTCTCTGTGCATATATCTGGCCTATGCCAGGAATTTTAACTAGTTCATCTGCGCCTGCAGAATTGATATCAATCTTCTTAAGACTGCCGGCAATAAATTCTTTATCTAAATTATAAATGGGTTTTAATTTTACAATTCGTTTTAGGCCAAACTGGATAATTAAACCTATAAGTATAGCGCCAATAAAAAAAATGATAACTGTTTTTTCCTGTTTGGTTAGATTAATCATTGCTTCGTGTTGCGTAAGGTTTGAGGCGGAATTTATTCTGTAACGCTTATAGTTTTGTTGATG
>JBFZAD010000192.1:0-12709 GCA_041309125.1 Candidatus Omnitrophota bacterium | reverse complement strand
TTCCTAATAAGACTCTCCCAAATGGTAAAGAAATAAATATCTATTATCCAATTGATAGGCAGACTTACGAAGCAATCAAGGAAGCGATCGTTAAGAAGATTGAAGATTTGGCTGAAAAAGCGAAAGGAGCAGGTGCTAATGGAAGGCTACATCAAACTTTTTAGGAAAATTAAAGAAAATGAACTTTGGCTTGAACCAAGAAGATTTCACAAGTTAGAGGCTTGGATTGATGTTTTGCTTAGGGCTAACCATAAAGAAGCAAAAGTGACGATTGGAAATAAGACTTTTCATGTAGATAAAGGACAATTCATCACAAGTCAGATAAAACTGAGTGAGGCATGGAATTGGAACAGAGAGACAGTAAGAAAATTCCTCGACCTTTTAAAATCCAGCAATCAAATAGACTACGAAACCAGCAACAAGTTTACTCGTATAACTATATCTAATTGGGATAGTTACCAAAATCCCATCTCAGGAAATCCAGCATCAAAACCAGCACTAAAGCGACATCAAAATAGCATCAAAACCAGCACAAACAATAATGAGAAGAATGAAAAGAATAAAAGAAAAGCTGTTTTTAGTAGCTTAGGAGCAGCAGGGAGGTTTATAAATGAATAGCACTCTCTTCGTCCTTAAAGAAAGATTAAGCAAGGAAGATTTTGACTTGGTGATGGAAATTTATTTTACTACTGCTGAGGAATTATACAAAGAAGTCAAGAAGCAGCAGGAAGAAGAGGATTATCATGACCTTGAATATCTGGAAAGGCGATATGAAGAGTTTCAGAAGCTATACCTACAGAATCTTGACATGCCACTATGCAGACAAATAAATATGCTTGTTATAGATGATATCAAAAATGAAATGGAGTTACTAAATGAAAGATTACACCGTGATAAAACCTCCAGGCGAAGTGTGGTCTATCGCCTGGGAGGAAATAAGTAAGAGAACAGGGAAACCCGAGATCGAGATACCGTTTTTACCAACTTTGTCTAACAGGCTATATGGACTAAGGCGTAGGCAGTTGCTCACTATAGGAGCAAGGACTTCCATGGGAAAGTCTTGCTTTGCCCTGCAATTGGCTTATAACTGCGCAAAGCAGGGCCATAAAACATACTTTTTCTCTTTAGAGATGTCGGCTGAGGAGTTATTGGAGAGATTATTCTGTCAGGTAGGAAATGTTCCTAACCACGATTTATATCATAAACCACAAGAATACAAGAAGCAGTCAGAAGAGTTTGAAAGTTTCCTTCAAGACCTGCCTTTAATAATTACCTATAAAATCGGAGATACCGCAACAGACCTTAATTATGTTCTGGAGGATTTACCAAGCCCAGATGTAGTGATTGTGGATTATATACAGGCAATCAAACATATGACTTCTGATCGGCTCTCAGTAGTAAATGACTATATACTAAGGTTTAGAGAGCTATGCGTTAAGAAAAATTTCGCAGGTGTGCTTATAAGCCAAATCAACAGAGCAGCAATGGAGGAAAAAGATAGAAGACCTCAACTTTGGCTATTAAAGTCTTCCGGGGTCTTGGAAGAACATAGCGATGCAGTAGTTTTATTGCATTATCCATATTTTTACTCAGGATACGAAGATGAAATCAATTGCTATGAGGTTATTCTCGCAAAGAACCGCAATGGCATGATAGGAACTATTAGAGCACGGTTTGAACCCCAATATTATTTAATTACAGAGAGGTAAGAGTATGCCGAGATAGAAACTAACTTTAAAACAAGAACGATTCATTGTGGTAATCTCAGAGGATTTATACATGCATTTAACTAAAAATAACAATATTTCAACCCAAAATCATTGTTTTTTAAGTTGTTAATTAAGGAGGAAATAACATGTTCCAACCAGGAAATAAGTTTGGAAAAGGAAGGCCACCCGGTAGTAAAAATACCTTATGGAAAATTAAGGATCGACTTTTCCGGATATTGCTTCGCCGGATTGTTAAAGACAAGGATCTTGACTCTGTGTCAACAGAGACACTTATCAAGTTTGCTTCGGCTTGTCTCCCGAAAGATTTTTCGCTTGCTGTTAATAGGCCTCCAGAAATCAATTACATAAGTAATGTGCCCAGGCCTGAAATAATAGAGAATAAACAAGAGAATAACGTAGATAAATAATGGAAAAACGCTTCATAAATATAGTTGAATTGTCTCAATATCTTAGCGTCAATCTTAATACAATCCGTTGTTGGCTTAGATTAAGAGAGATACCTTCTCATAGGTTCGGTCGTTTGGTTAGGTTTGATTTGCGTGAGATAGAGACTTGGACTAAAGAAAGGAGGATGAAAGAAATAGCTTGACAATGTCTAGACACATATTATAATAAACTTATGGCGAAGAGATCGCAAGTGAATTTAAGGATACCCAAAGAAGACAAGAAGTTACTTGAAGAAGACGCTAGACATGAAGAAAGAAGCGTTAGTAATTTGCTTTTGTGGTGTTGGAAGCAGTGGAGGATTAAGAATAGGGAGAAGAAATGAGCAGCATATTTCGTAAAGGGTATTGTTCTGTTTGCAAAGAGAGAAGGATAAAGGATATAAAGGAAAAAGACTGCCTTTGCAATAAATGTAATAGCCCTCTAAAGATGTTTAAGGACTATTGGATTGATTATTATGCCTCTGGTAGAAGATACCGTGACAAGATTGGCTCCAAGGAGCTGGCGGAGACAGTTCTAAAAAAACGTTTAGTTGAGATTGCAGAGAATAGGTATTTGAATATAAAGAAAGATCAGAAGGTGAAATTTGAGGATTTCTCCTCAGAGTATTTGGAGCTCCATTCCAAGCACAAGAAATCATACAATACGGATTGCAAGATTGTAGGTCTGCTAAAGAAGTTCTTTGGCGGTAAGTATCTATATGAAATTACCTCGCTGGATGTAGAAAAGTTTAAGTCTAGGCGAGCTCAAGAAGTCAGCCCAGCAACTGTAAATAGGGCCTTGGCAGTTTTAAAATCTATGTTTAATAGAGCTATTGTTTGGGGAAAAGCAGAGAATAATCCATGCAAATCAGTAAAGTTGTTCAAGGAAAATAACGAGAGGTTACGTTTTATAGAAAAAGAAGAAATTAATAAACTACTAAACAATTGTTGCGAGCACTTAAAACCAATTGTAATAGTTGCCTTACTGACTGGAATGCGTAAGGGCGAGATTCTGAGGCTTAAATGGCATGATATTGATATTAAACGTAATATTATATATATTTTAGAGACAAAGAGTGGTAAAAAGAGAGAAGTGCCTATGAATACGATTGTACAAAAGACAATAATTGGCGTTTTAAAGAATCCTGAATCTCAATATGTGTTTTGTGATAGGGATGGCAATCCATACGGAGATATTAAGAAATCTTGGTTGACGGCAGTCAAGAAATCTGGTATAGTTAATTTTCACTTCCATGATTTAAGACATACATTTGCCTCGCATCTTGTAATGTCTGGAGTTGATTTAAATACAGTAAGAGAGCTTTTAGGGCATAAGACTCTTGAGATGACTCTTAGGTATAGCCATTTATCTCCTGATCATAGGAAGAGAGCGGTAGATACTTTAGGCAAACAAATGGATAACATTTGGATAACTCAAGGTTTCTATAAGAGTGAAGAGAAATCGCTATCTTCACAACCATTTGAAAATAATATAGTTTCATAACTTCGGGCCATTAGCTCAATCGGTAGAGCAGGACACTCTTAATGTCAAGGTCGAAGGTTCGACTCCTTCATGGCCCACTATTTATTTGTGGCTAATTACGAATTAATAGAGCATACGGCGGATGTTGGTATCAGAGTCAAGGGAAAAGACTTAAGAGATATATTTGAAGAGGCTGCTTTGGCTATGTTTGATATCATTGCAGAGAAAAAGCCTCAGGCTACAGGCTACAGGCTACAGGCCGCAGGCTTTAAAATTAATCAAAAGGCGGAGAATGTTGAGGAGCTCTTTGTAAATTGGTTGAATGAGCTCCTTTCTTTATATGCAGTAAAAGAGAAGATTTTTTGTAAATTTTTATTTAATAATTTGGATGAAAGAAGCTTAGAAGCTACTATTGAAGGTTGCGACATAAAAGAGTTCAGGATAAATACAGAATTAAAGGCTGCTACGTATCACCAGCTCAAAGTAGAAAGAACTACTACAGGCTGGCAGGCAGAAGTTATATTTGATACTTAAGAAAGGAGAGATATGAAAAAGATAATAATAACATTTTTTTCCTTATTGCTACTTATAAGTATTAGCTTTGCGCAAGAAAGCACAGACACCGAAGGCGTTAATATCACAATTTACAACCAGAACTTTGGGCTTGTAAAAGATAAGAGATTCTTTGATCTGGATGACGGAATTAAAGAAATACGCTTTTCTGATGTCGCAAGCCAAATAGAGCCTACCTCAGTGTACTTTAAATCATTAAGCTTTCCAAATGCCTGCCAGATATTAGAGCAGAATTATGAATATGACTTAGTCGGTTCTTCAAAGCTGTTGCTTAAATATATTGATCAAAAAATAACCATACTTTCGAAGGATGGTAAGGTGTATTCAGGCATGCTTATGAGTTTTGATGATGCAAATATTATTATTCAAGACCCCAACGACAAGTCTCTTGTTATGGTTGCGCGGCAGGATAATATCAAGGACATATCATTTAAAGATTTGCCTGAAGGACTTATAACAAAGCCTACGCTTATGTGGATGATTGAGAATGATAAAAATGCGCGCCATTTGGTTGAGGTTTCTTATTTAACCAGAGGAATTACTTGGCTGTGTGATTATGTTACGGTTGTAGATAAAGACGATAAAAATATTGATTTATCTGGTTGGGTCACAATAAATAATCAAAGTGGCACTGGCTATAAAAACGCTGGGCTTAAACTTATTGCTGGAGATGTGCATAGGGCAACTAGAGAGCCTGAAATGATGATGGAGCGAGATGTGGTTTTTGCCGAAAAAAGAAAATCCGATGTTGGCTTTCAGGAAAAAGCATTCTTTGAATACCATATGTATACTCTAGGAAGAAAGACTACAGTAAAGAATAATCAAACAAAACAGATCTCGCTTCTTAATGCGGCAGATATTCCAGTACAAAAACTTTTTATATATGACCCTGCGCTTGATTATGGCTGGTATTATTATAGAGAAGGCAAGTCTACTAAAGAACAGAAAGTTAAGGTCAAGCTGGAAATAAAGAATTCAAAAGAAAACAATCTTGGCATGCCTTTTCCTAAGGGCAATGTCAAGGTATATAAGAAAGATACGGACGGTGCATTAGAATTTATTGGTGAGGATTCTATAGATCACACTCCAAAGGATGAGAAGATTCGGCTTTATTTAGGCGATGCATTTGATGTGCTTGGCGAGAGAAAGCGAATGGATTATAGAGAGTTTGGAAAGACTGCTGATGAGACTATAGAGATTAGCCTGCGTAATCACAAAGAGGAAGATATTGAAGTTTTGGTTGTAGAACATCTATGGCGCTATACAAATTGGGAGATGACACAAAAGACGCATGATTTTACAAAAAAAGATGCGCAGACAGTTGAGTTTAAGATACCCGTTCCAAAGGATAAAGAGGTAAAGCTTACCTATACAGTTCATTATTGGTGGTATTAGGATGGATGAAGAGATAAAGCTAGAAAAGATTGATGATTATCGCTGGCGGATACCTAAATCATATAAAACAGGTATGCGTGTCCCAGGAATAATTTACGCCAGTGAAAAGATGCTCAAAGATATTACGCATGACCGCGCTGCAGAGCAGGTTGCAAATGTTGCATTTCTGCCGGGAATAGTCAAATATTCCCTTGCTATGCCTGATGCGCATTGGGGGTATGGTTTTAGCATAGGAGGAGTTGCTGCGACCGATATTGATGAAGGTGGAGTAATTTCACCCGGCGGTGTGGGTTACGACATAAATTGCGGCGTCAGAATGGTGCGCACAAATTTAAAATATGATGATATAAAAAACAGAATTAAGGATTTGACCTATGCATTGTTTAATAATATACCTGCTGGTGTTGGCTCAAAAGGCGATATAAGGGTAAGCGCAAGAGAAGAAAAAGATATTTTGATTAAAGGCGCAAAATGGGCCGTTGAAAAGGGCTACGGCTCAATGAGCGATTTGGATTATACAGAGGAAAATGGTGCAATACCAGGAGTGGATACATCTACAATATCAGATAGGGCGTACGAGAGAGGTAAGGCACAATCAGGGACATTGGGCTCAGGGAATCATTTTCTAGAAATACAAGTTGTTGATGAAATCTATGATGCAGATACAGCCGAGATTTTTGGTATTAACGATTTGGGTCAAATTGCAGTTATGATACATTCTGGTTCGCGAGGCTTTGGATATCAAGTCTGTGATGATTATATAAAAAGCATGATAAGATGTTTGTCAAAATATAATATAAGTGTTCCTGATAGGCAGCTGGCCTGTGCACCTGTTAACTCTCCAGAAGGCAAAGCTTATCTGTCTGCAATGCGCGCAGCTGCAAATTACGCATGGGCTAACAGGCAGTGCTTAATGCATTTAACGCGCAAGGTGTTTGAGAAGTTTTTTGGCATGGGCCCAAGAGATTTAGGAATGGAATTAGTCTACGATGTGGCACATAATATAGCAAAGATTGAAGAGTATGAAATTGACGGCAAAAAAAAGAAACTCTGCGTACATAGAAAGGGTGCAACACGAGCATTCGGGCCAGATCATCCTGCGCTGCCTGATAGGTATAAAAAGAGCGGTCAGCCAGTAATCATTCCTGGCGATATGGGAAGGAATTCATATTTGTTGGCGGGTACTCAAAAGGCAATGGATGAGACATTTGGCTCCACATGTCACGGTGCTGGCCGTGTAAAGTCGCGAACAGCCGCAACCAGGACAATTGATGTCAAACAATTGCTAAAAAACCTGGAATCAAAAGGTATTACCGTTATGGCATCCGGTCGTGGTACAATAGCAGAAGAAGCCCCAGAGGCCTATAAGGATGTAAATGATGTAGTGGATGTGGTGGTAAAATCAGGTATTTCCAGGCGTATTTGCAGGATGCGGCCGCTTGGTGTAATAAAAGGCTAAAATCAAGGATGGTAAAATATGTTAGATATAAAATTTATTAGAGAAAATAGAGAGTTAGTTGAGGAGTCGCTTAAGAATAGAGGTCTTAAGCTAGATTTAGATAATCTTATCAAAGTAGATGAAACCAGAAGAAAGATTCTCTCAGAGTTTGAAGATCTAAAATGTAAGCAAAATGCAGCAAATGACGAGATAGGCAAGCTGCTTAAAGAAAAGAAAGACGCAAAGGAAAAAATTTCTTCAATGAAGGAGATTTCTTCAAGGATTGGCGTACTTGAAGGAGAATTAAAAAAGATCAAAGAGGAGCTGGATAAGCAGTTATTAATTATTCCTAATGTTCCTCATAAGTCTGTTCCTGTTGGCTCCCCAAAGGAAAACAAGATTACCAAGACGTGGGGCGAGCCAAAGAAATTTGATTTTAAGCCACTCACTCATATGGAGCTAAGTCAATATTTGGATATAATGGATTTTCCTTGCGCTGCAAAGATTACAGGATCAAACTTCGCACTTTATAAAAGGGATGGGGCTAGATTAGAGCGTGCATTGATAAATTTTATGTTGGATTTGCACACAAAGAAACATAATTTTATTGAGATTTCGCCTCCTTACCTCGTCAACCGTGCTTCAATGATAGGTACTGGCCAACTACCTAAATTAGAGGAGGATATGTATAGGCTTAAAGACGATGATTTATTTTTAATCCCGACGGCAGAAGTGCCTGTGACAAATATCCATAGAGATGATGTTTTGGAAGAAGAGAATTTGCCTATTTATTACACAGCATATACAGCTTGTTTCAGAAGGGAAGCTGGTTCTTATGGCAAGGATACAAAGGGCCTTGTACGAGTACATCAATTTGATAAGGTTGAGCTGGTGAAATTTGTAAAGCCGCAAGATTCTTACAATGAACTGGAGGCACTTGTATCGAATGCAGAAGAGGTCCTTGAACTTCTAAATTTGCCATATAGAAGGGTTGCTTTATCAACGCAGGATATAAGCTTTGCGGCAAGCAAATGTTACGACCTAGAGGCATATGCACCGGCAAGCGATATGTGGTTTGAGGTATCAAGCTGTTCTAACTTTGAGGATTTTCAGGCTCGCCGAGCAAATATAAGATATAGAGATAAGGCAACAAAAAAGATAGGCTATGTTCACACCTTAAATGGCTCCGGGGTGGCCTTGGCTCGCACGGTAATATGTATTTTAGAGAATTACCAGAAGCCTGACGGCTCTATTGCTATACCGCAAGTCTTAAGGCCTTATTTTGACGGCCAGGAATCTATAAGCAAAAAGTAATCCAGATAAGGAGAAAATATGGATAGAGGGCGGTTTCTTAATAATATCCTTAATGTTATCAAGTTGTTTCTTGGAATTATATTCTTGGTGCCTGTTTATGCGCTGACTCTAAGTTTTTATCACTATCTTTTTACTTTAGATTTTATTTTAGCAAATTCTTTTCTTGCCGGTATTATAAGCTTCTTAGTCATATTTATTTTCATATGGCCGCCACATATAATCTACAAAACGGGGCAACAAATCTTAGAGAAAACTTTTAAATTCTTTGTGCCCCTGGTTAAGGTTGCATCATATCTATTGCCAATTTATACAATTTTAATATTCATCATAGGATTTTTCTACTTTTATTTTACAAATAATCCAAAGGCAGTAATTTATACAATATTTTTAATTGGTTTTACCCTTACGCTTCATTTAGTGTTTACAGCCTTTATGTTGCGGCCGATGTTGATTGAATTGGATAGGATAGCCAATTATATTTTTTCTTTTTCAATTATTTATATTCTTAATATGGTTTTGTGTGCCTGGTTTTTTATGATGTTAAATACCGAATTTGATTTCGTTAGCTTTTTTGCTAATGCTTATAATATTTCAGAAGATATTTATACTGCTGTTTTTGTGCAGTTGTTTAGTGTGAATAGGTAGGGGTGACTGGGAGATTTTAATCCCTCGCCAAGAGTGTCATTCTCGCAGGGCTCGGGATAAAAATCTCTTATCTTGTAACTGGTGGAGATTTTTATGCCCCCTCACAGAGCAGGATATTAGCAGTGTTCGGGGGCCAAAATTTCTCATACTGTAAATAGTTTGGAGATTCTATGCTCCCTCGCCAAGCGTGTTATTCTCGCAGGGCTCGGGAGCCAAAATCTCTTGTCTGTAAAACGCAGTGAGATTTTCTAGCTCCCTCGCCAAGCGTGTTATTCTCGCAGGGCTCGGGAGCCAAAATCTCTTGTCTCATATCTGGTGGAGATTTTGGAGGCGTGGCTGAGTGGTTGAAAGCGGCGGTCTTGAAAACCGTTAGGTGCGTAAGTGCCTCGAGGGTTCGAATCCTTCCGCCTCCGATGAAATTTTCCGACAAGGAAAATTTCAGCGGTACTTAGCGAGCGTAATTTTGCGACAAGCAAAATAGCGAGCTAAGTACATGTTCATGCATTCCGCCAATCCCTCGCCCATACGGGCTCGGGATAATTCGCTTATAGTAAGCGAAGGCGAATTAAGGGCCGTAGCGAGCGTAGTGCATGCTCAAGTATAATTCCCGACAATCCCTCGCCACCACACAAAATTAAGGGCTCGGGATAATTCGCTTATAGTAAGTGAAGGCGGATTAAGTGAAAATTCAAAGGAAACCAAAATAATAAATCCTTGTGATTTTTTAAAGATAAGTATATAATTATAATTCAGAGTCTTTTAAAATAGGGGAGGTGAAGAATTATGGAATTAGATTTGGCAGGCTTATTAAAACCATACTTAACTTTGGCTGGAGTGATTGTTGCTGGGATAGGTTTAATACTTTTGATAGCTCCAAATTCATTTAAGAAATTAGAAGAAGTCTTAAATGAAGAGGTGGGAGGTATTAGAAAAAAAGTCTTTCCTTTTCTAGAAAACAGCATTGTGAGTTTTAACGCCTGGCTTTTTAAGAAGCCAAATGCAGTAGCTGTAATTTGTATAATTGTAGGAGCTATTTTCTTTGTAATTTCAAAAAAGTTGTAAGCAGATAGTATTCATCTGGTTTCATTTTAAATTTAATAGCTGCCTAATTCGGTTTAAGGGTCGCAGGTTTTTATACAGCATCTTTTGATATTTTTTTAGGAAGGATGCCAGAGTGGTTGAATGGGGCGGTCTCGAAAACCGTTAGGCTCTTTTGGGTCTCGGAGGTTCGAATCCTCCTCCTTCCGAAATTTATAAATAAATTAAGAAATTATATTAAGATCATTTTTCGAAGAAATCTGAGAGATTTTTGCTTCCTAGCCATAATATTATTCTCACAGGGCTCGGGATAAAAATCTCTTATCTCATAACTGCTGGAGATTTTTATGCTCCCTCGCCAAGATAGTTATTCTTGAAGGGCTCGGGGGCCAAAATTCCATACTTCGTAAACTGCTGGGAGATTTTATGCTCCCTCGCCAAGCGTGTTATTCTCGCAGGGCTCGGGAGCCAAAATCTCTTATCTTGTAACCGGTGGAGATTTTGGAGAGGTTCGGGAGTGGCTTAACCGGCATGTCTGGAGAACATGTGAGCCGCAAGGCTCCGAGGGTTCGAATCCCTCCCTCTCCGCCAGTTTGTAAGGTGAACCGTCCGACGACAACTTAAAGCAATTTAGCTTGGGTTGTCGTGGACGCGAACCCTAGGCATTAATGAATATTGATGATTTCGATGAAGAGGAGGATAGCATGATGCAAAAAGTGAGCACAATATTCAAAAGATTTTTTTTAGTTTGTGTAGTGCTGTCTTCCGTTATTTCTATCGCATCTTCACAAGAATCAAAAAAACCAGCATTTAAAGGAATGGAATTATATAGTTATCTCGATCAGCAAAATAATTTGCGATATGCATTACTTTTAGGTACCAACAGGCTGAAAGATGTAAAAGAAATTATAGACTCAGGAATTGACTTTGAAACTTTACTGAAGAATATTGAACAATGCGCTTCAGGAGAGCAAATTTTTTGGTCTAATCATCTTATGAGTACCGAAAATAAAGATATTCAATTCGTTTATCCTGAAAAGTCAATAATAGAGAAAATTAAATCGTTCTGCCAGGAACATCGAATACAATTAATACTTGGGGATGAGGTAAACCAGTAGACTTTTTAGCAAGTGCTATTGATTGGTTCGCCGAGTGATATTTGCCAACCCATGCTTCTTTTGCGGTAAATTTTTATAAGTAACGGTGTTTCAGGTAGTTGTAGGGTTCGCATTTCGTCCACGACTACCCGCCAGTTTTTGAAGTGAACCCTCCGACGAGGAGGGTGGTAAAATTTGCCCACACTAATTGTGGACGCGAACCCTAGGGGACTTTAACCAGCATGAAAGGGGGATTAAAATGGGGAAATATGTGAGGTTTTTATTTTTTATTGCCGTTATTTCTTTGGCATCGATGTCTTCGGTTTATGCAGAAAATGATTCAAATTTGAGTCTGGTCAAGGTTACTGGAGATGCTGAAGTTAAAGTTGTTCCAGATGAAGTAGTGCTTACATTAGGAGTTGAGACTTGGAACCAAGATCTTTCTGCGGCTAAGAGTGAGAACGATCAAAGAGTGCAAAAGATTATTGAGGTTGCTAAAAAGCTAAAAATCGAAGAAAAGAATATTCAAACGGATCATATCAGCATTGAGCCGAGATATAAAGATCAATGGGAGCATAGAGAGTTTGTTGGATTCTTTGTCCGTAAAACCCTAGCGGTGACATTAAAGGATACAACTAAGTTTGAGGAATTGTTGAGTAGCGCGCTTGGCGCTGGCGCCAATTATGTTCATGGGATAGAATTCCGAACAACAGAACTGCGCAAATACAGAGACCAGGCTCGATCAATGGCGATTAAGGCGGCTCAAGAAAAAGCAACAGCATTAGCCAAAGAATTAGGGAAAACAATTGGCCGACCCCATATGATTCAAGAAGGAAGGGCTGGCTGGTGGTCTGGATATAATTCTTGGTGGGGATCAAGGTATGGTGGGCAAATGAGCCAGAATGCTGTTCAAAATATTGGCTCTCCGTCTGAAGGTGAAAGCAGTGTTGCTCTTGGGCAGATTTCGGTTAACGCCAATGTTACTGTAAGTTTTGAGTTGCAATAGATTTTAAATAACGTAGTCGTAGTATGGCTCTGAGCCTGGTCGTTCTTTGGTTTTTGCAGGTTTATTGAATATGGGTTCGTCTAGGGCGATAAGCCAACCCATACCGCGTTTGCGATGAATTTTTATAAGTAGCGGTATCTCAAGGGGTTGTAGGGTTCGCCTATCGTCCACGTCTACCCGCTGTTTTTTGTTCTCAATTTCTTGTTTCGGATTGAGCTCGACTAAATATAACGCAAGGCAAATCAAGGTATTGCTAGGTAATAAAAATAAATTTGGTGGTTTTTGGTGGTCCGCCACCACCATCGGCGCCGAGGCCGAAGACAACCCCTACCTGCAATAAGCCGACAATCAAATTGAAGCCTGACTTGTACGAAATCGGCAGGAAGATATACTGTCGTCCATGATGCGATGGATCGGATCAGCATGGAAACTGGGATGGCGCTTGGTGCGGCGGCACGGAGTGTCGTTCGTATTCGGGGTACTTGCTTGTCTTGCGGCCTACTTGGTCATCGGTTATGCGATGGAGCCGGTCTCGCGGAGCGAATACTGCGGCGGCGCCTGCCAC
>JBFZAD010000191.1:0-4904 GCA_041309125.1 Candidatus Omnitrophota bacterium | reverse complement strand
AATCTCTTCTATCGAAGAATTAATTTTATTTATATCTATTGATATGGGCTTTACCTGACAAGTCACCTTATAGTTAAAACCAGCAAACAATGATTTATCTATATTAGTAGCTTCTTCTAAATTTTCTAACCTTGCAAGTATAGCACTCATCTTTTCCTTAGGAGGTTTGTCAAGGAGTATGCAGGCAGATAAAGAATCGGGAATTTCTTCGTATTTAACCTTAAGCTTTTCTAGAAATTCCTTTTGAGACAAAGACCAATGCAATCTCTTTTCTGCATCTTGTATCTTATTATTGATTGAACTGATTTTCTCATCTATATTTTTTGATTCTTCTAGAGAGGATTCTAAACCTCTGATTTCTTCATCGAGCTGATTCTTTATACCCTGAACCTCATTATTTATATTACTAAATTTTTCTTTTATCTGCCCTAGCTCTATAAGTGTCTTTTCTCTTTCTAATTCAAGGCGCTTTTCTCTTGCCTTCAGATTATGCGAATAAAGCAGCGTCTCCTGGATCTTATTTTTTATCTTTGTTATAGAAGATGCTAAATCAAGGCTTGCCTGTTGAGATTGTTTTATACCTTCCCTTGCATCTTTAATCTTTTTTTCTAATTCCTGTCGTTCTTTTTCTTTAGAAAGGGCCTGTGCTTCATTTTCCTTTATATTATCTTTAAGAGTATCTAATTCTTTTGTCAGCATTAATAGTTTTTCCTCATCCTGAACTTTTTTGCCTTCAAGTTGCGCTTGTTTCTTAAGTAAATTTTGTTTAGATAGCTGTAGTTCTTCAATTCTCTCAAGATTTAACTTTTTATGTTGAGAATTCATAATAGCTGAATTTTCAAAAGAAGAAATTTTATTTTTAGAATTAGAGGTATCTTCGTCTAAGGCTTGTGCCTCTTTTTGATACCTTTGAAAATCTTCGTTAATCTTATGTGAGGCTTCTCTGATAACGTTTTGATGTTGGGTTTTTTCATTAATAGTTTTTATGATTTCTTCAAGCTTTTTACATTCATCATTCTTCTGACGCAATGCATTTTGTATTTCTAAATTTTTCAGTTCGTCAAATGACTCCTTGTACCTGCGAGCCTTGTTGGCCTGGCGTTCAAGCGAACCAATCTGACGCTTGACCTCTGCGATAATGTCATTTATCCTAAGCAAATTTTCTTGTGTCTCTTCAAGGCGGCGCTGGGTCTCTCTTTTTTGTGCCTTATATTTAGTGATCCCGGCTGCCTCATCAAAGACAAGCCGCCTGTCCTCTGGTTTTGTGCTTAAGATTAGGTCAATCTTTCCCTGTTCAACCAAAGAATAGCTTTCAGCTCCAATGCCAGTCCCCATCAATAGATCATTTATATCTTTTAATCTAACAGGGGTATTATTAATAAGGTACTCACTTTCACCTGAGCGGTATATCCTCCTGGATATTTCTACCTCCTCATGCTCCAAGGCAAAGGCCTTAGAACGATTACAAAATGTTAAATTAACCTGGGCAAAACCCAAAGGCTCTCTTTTATCGGTTCCGTTAAATATAACATCCTCCATCTTAGTTCCACGAAGGCTTTTTACAGATTGTTCACCTAAAACCCATCTGATGGAATCAAAGATATTTGACTTACCGCAGCCATTTGGGCCTACCACTGCAGTGATACCAGGCTCAAAGTGAAGCGTGGTTTTGTCTGCAAATGATTTAAAACCAGAAATTTCCAATTTTTTGAAATACATTTTGTTCTCCTTATGTTACTATCAAAAAATTATTTTAAAATCGAGTTTCCATCTTCTTAATCCACGCATCAATAGTTTCCTTCTTGAAACGCCACTGGCCAACAAGTTTTACCGCCGGGACCTTCCTTTTAATAAGCCAGTCATAGATGGTCCTTGGCTTGACCTTAAGATACCTTGCCAATTCGGCAATAGTCAAAAGATTGTCATTTATCATAATAGCGATATTGTAAAATAAAATCGCTCTTGTGTCAAGCATTTTTTTACATGCTTTTACATTCTTTTACATTCTAAGTCTTTTGTTACGAAGTTCAGGAGGGTTTAATTTTGAAGGGATTCTTGACTTTTTGATTCTATTTCTTTTGTTTTTACGTCTTGCTCTTTCTTTTCAGTGTTTTCTAAATCTATTTTTAAAATATTCTCAATCAATTCTCCATCCTGCAAGATAGCAAGTATCTTAGGATGCGATAAGACCTTTAGGTAGTTTTTTTCTTGTAAAGCAAAAACGAGATCTTCATCTTCAGTAATTGCCTTTATCTTGTCATTCTGGGATAGTTCTTTAAGCTTGGGGTTATCTCTTAATTTTTCTTGAGAATTCTTATCTGAGATAATTTTATAAGCAGTATCGATTCTTTTAACAAGGCCCATATTATTAATTGGAATAAATTTTACAAACAACGTGTAGCTATTCGAGCTAAGAACTCTCTCCTTAATGATAGAAACAAATGGGATCTTATCTGGCAATAAAATTATTGAAAAGAATATTACCCCAAGAATAATAATAAACCAAAAGAACCCTAATAATAGACCAAAGGATCTATTTAAGATGGACAATCTGTAATCAGGCCTTTGTGCAATCTTTTTGTATATGAATTTGAAGGCCAAGGGAAGTATAATTCCAATCAAGACAAAAACAACCCACGCCTTGAGCGGATTTCTTGTTATCTTAAAGACTAAGAAGGAGATCGCCACATTTAAAAATAAGGAAAAAAAATCGAATGCCATCCTTATCGCTCCTTTTCTAAATCCATTGATACCGAAGATTAAAAGAAAACCTAATATAATTTTATCTATCATCGAACTGTTTTCTCCAGTCTGCCTGTAGGACTAATCTTGACAACCTCCTCTACCTTTATTTTAAATATTACAAACTTTTCAGTCATCTCAATCTCGAAATTCTTATGCATCTTTCCCTTATCCAATCCATCCAAAATACGGGATGCCGACAAGCTAACGGCCTTCTGATTTAATTCATCTAAAAGCTTATTATACAGAATCCCATTTTCAATTATCTGGACTCTTCCATTAATCTGATAGCCAATCAGGGTATCATCATTAATAAAGGATACGGAAACCTTTGGATTTACCTTAAGGTTTTTCCATGTCTTACTGATCACATAATCAACTAGATATATGTAGCCATCTTCATATTTTAATAAGAATTTAGCAGCAGCATTGGGTATACTATCTAAACCGCAACTGGCAACATGTAAAAATGCAATATTCTTTAGTATCTTTTTCATATATTTTTAAAAAACTAGCCTTGTTTTAGTATATACTCGTCAATCGCCTTCTTTTCTTGAAGATCTATTTCAATAAACTCTGCCGCTATCCTAAAAAGAACGATCTTTCTAACGCCTGTTTTCTGAAAAGATACCTCCTCTGTTCGGGTTACCTGGGCATGACAGCTTACTGGCTCTTTAACAAAAGGAAGCTCAATCTTTAATTCTAATATAGTCCCTGTTTTTAGCCTTTCAGAATAATTGAAAGATAATCCTCCTGCACTTAGGTTGTGTATAGTAACAAGGTCCCATTTTTCTATGCGCCCTTCGGGTAACCCTTCTCGCTCAGGCTTAACTCTTATGGCAAATGCCCTTTTAATCCTTTTAAATCTTCGTTTTTCTGAACCATCGCTCATAAAAATACCTCCTAATTCGAAATCAACATTTATATTTTATCGCGAAATAAAGTTTTTATCAATATAAAAACTATTATTATTGAAACTATTTATGGAGGGCTTCTTTAAACTTCTTAGTAAGAAGAGGTACAATTTGGAAAAGATCGCCAACCAGGCCATAGGTGGCTACGCTAAAGATAGGGGCATATGGATCTTTATTAATGGCAACAATAATTTTTGAAGACTGCATTCCAACCAGATGTTGGATTTGTCCCGAGATTCCACAGGCAATGTATATTTTTGGGCAAACGGTCCTTCCTGTCTGTCCAACCTGATGAGAATAAGGCATCCAGCCAGAGTCAACTGCGGCCCTTGATGAGCCTACAGCAGCTCCAATAGACTTGGCCAAATCCTCAATTATTTTAAAATTTTCTTTATTTTGCATGCCTCTTCCGCCAGAGACAATAATATCTGCCTCAGACAAGTTAACAGTTGACTCAACCTCTTCTATAATATCCAATAACTCTGTTCTAGAAAATAGATCTTGGGATGAGAATTTTTCACGGATGATCTCTCCTTTATTCTGTTTATTTATCGGGGCCTCTGGCATAACCTTATGTCTAACCGTAGCCATCTGTGGCCTAAGATTAGGACATATAATGGTTGCCATTATATTTCCGCCAAAGGCAGGCCTTGTCTGAAGTAAAATCTTTTTAACAGGGTCAATATCAAGGCCTGTGCAATCGGCAGTAAGGCCTGTATTTATTTTTACCGCAACACGCGAAATCAATGAACGGCCCAGACTTGTTGCACCGCATAATAGTATCTCTGGTTTATATTTCTGGATTAATTTTACAAGGACGTTTGTATAGGGTTCATCTAAATAATTAGTCAATTTCGCATCATCTATTAAATATACTTTTTTAGCTCCTCTATATATAAGCTCTTGCGCTTGTGTGTCTAACTTATTTCCCAAAAGACATGCCGATAGTTCTGTATTTAATTTATCGGCCAGTTCCCTGCCTTTATTAAGGAGCTCAAAAGAAACAGACGATACCTTTGAATGTCTCTGCTCACAGAATACCCAAACCCCGCTGAATTTAGCTACATCCTGTTTGGCCTGGGGCTCAATTTGCTCTTTATCCAAAAGGATTGCATCAAATTTACAGCTTTCAATACAGCCGCCGCATAGGGTGCATTTATCCAAATTGATCAATGCCTTTTTATTAACCATCTCAATAGCACTGAAAGGACAAACCTTCAAACACAGACTACAGCCTGTGCATTTATC
>JBFZAD010000190.1:0-3523 GCA_041309125.1 Candidatus Omnitrophota bacterium | reverse complement strand
GAATATGGTGGTAAAGAACCAGCTCCTGCTGAAACCGTAGAATATTGAAACCATGGATAAGGAGCCAAAGGATGCCATATCATATCCATTGCATCAATCTTGCCGTCTTTGGTATAGTCATATTTAGCTAAAGTAGCTGCATTAGGATTAGCTAGATCTTCTGGGATAATATCTAGCTGCGACTGTTTAGTTTCTGAATTCCACAGAGCAGGTAATGGTGCAAAGCCATCAAGTTCTCCTTGATCATTATCAGAGGCATCAAGATGAGAAGGACTAGGTAATTGTGAGCGCTGGTATTTAATCGAACCTCCGGAAGAGCTCAATTCTGTTATATTACGAAACTCCTCCTTTCCGGTTAATATAAAATTAGGATTAGGATTACGCTCATCAACGGATAATCTTATGCCTCCTTTGTTCTTGCCATCAAATATAATAGGCATTCCTTGTGCGTTCCAATCAATATCCGAAAATAGCACATATTTAGAATAAAAAGAACCTCCTGATATCTTGACACTTAAGATTCTCTCAATTCCTTTTTCAATTCCTTTTGATAGAATCTCGGTATCTTGCTCATATTTATCAGTAAATGTCTTTACCTGAAATCTGCCATCAACTGATGCATAAACACCATTATCATCAATCTTTGTTCCGGGGATCAGCTTATCTTTATCAGGTTTTGTATTAGAATTGCCATTTATATCCAACTTAATAGGTGGACTAATACCTACTGGTACATGGGTCCACCATTTTAGATCAGGTGCGTTTTTTAATTGTTGAAGAGCATATGCAATTCCATCCTGGGCATTCGCAAGTGCCTTGTCATTACTGAGTCTCACTTTTGCAATGCTGTTCTGGGAGAATGTCCTTAAGGAAAGAACACCGGCTAAAACAATTAATCCCACTAGAATCATGTAGCTAGATACAATTGCAAGCCCCTTATTTGTGTTTTTCACTCATCCTCCTAACTCCAAACTCCTAACTCCTAACTTTATAGGTTAGTTTCTAAGGTTAACTATTAAGCTATCTTTAACCTGTATCGAGCCACCTTTAGCTAGTGTATTCAACTTCTGTGCAGTTACATCTATCTTGTATCTATTGGGATAGTTAATTGGATCAGGCTGAGAAAATAATATCTCTTGTATATTATCTATAACTTTAGGATTTCCATAAGCAGTGCGTTCAGTGGTAGGGATATAAAAATTATTAGCTACCTTCCTTGTAAATTGATTGCTGCTGTTGACTGAATATCTGTAGGAATAGCTTTTATCATAATAATTAATTCCAGGAGATTTTGCCCCCCAAAAAGTTTTATTACGATACAAAATATAACTACCACCAGAGGCTGATGGTAACGGCACCATAAATCTTATTTGCTTTGGCTTTGAATCTACTGTTTCTATTACGACAGAAGAAGGCCTTGATTCAATAAATTCTCGCTTAATAATATCAAATACATTATATATTGAATTCTGTAGGTCAATCTTTGTATTTATAACTGCCCATGAATTATTACTTACGACGAATATATTCATCACAAGGTATAGTATGGTCAAGAAAACAGTTGCTGAAATCATCAGCTCTATCATGGTGAATGATTTATTATAGAGTTTCATGGAGTAGAAGGACTCGGTAATCTTGTACTTACAACATCTTCAAATATGCAGAAAGTTGAAGTTGTCTCAAAGACATTTAGCTTATTCATGTTATTAGTCCACTCAATCTGTATCTTGACACTGGCTAATCTATCAGCCAAGGCGTCTGGGATTAGACTGACAAATATTTCTCCTACATTTAAATCGACTTTATATGTATCTTCGGTTGGCCTTTGCGCATAAGCTGATTTAGGCCCAAATGTTTCTAATAAACCGATGGCTGATGCTCCTCTCACTGCAGGTACAAAGATTATTTTCTTAAGCCCATCCACCTTAAATTTATGCTCTGGTTTATTAGTGCAGTTGTAATACAATAAGGTATCAGGTTTTGCTTCACTACAATCAGTTGTACCAAGCCTTTTTAAGCCCCTTAGTTCCTCTAATTTGGAAAATGCAGCATTTGTGGCAAGGAACATACTGTTATTTTGATCATTGAAACATACATGGAGTGAGAAAGAATAAAGAAAAGAGCCTACTGCTAGGCCAAGTATTAGGATGCTGATTACCACTTCAATAAGCGTAAAGCCTGATTTTTTCATAAAATTATTTTACAATACAAATAAAAATTTAAGAAAAATTATTTATACGCTTCATCTTTAATTATTATGATTGCCTTACTTTTTAATTCAGAAATCCATTTGTTTAGCTTCTCGCCAACCTTCATATCAAAAAGGACATTATTAATATCTCTTCTAACCTCAACAAGCGGTATTTGACAAGCGAGTTCTATATCCTCAATAAAGAATATGTAATATAGATCATCTTTTTTAAACTCACTTGAATATTGTCCCTTCTTTAAAGAAAATATATTATCAGAGATTCCCGGCTCTAACTCATCTTTAGTAATAAGCCCCAGATCTATTCTATTTGCATTTTCTAAATCATTGAAGATATCCCTTATCTGCTGGGGAGTCTTAGCGTTTTCAAGCTTTATCTTTAACTGCAATAATTCCTCATCGGTTTTTGAAGTCAATGCCAGGACATGAAATTTCGTTTCGTTTGTAAATTTATCCTTATTATTAATATAGTAATCGGTTATTTCGCGAGGGGAAATCTTGATTTTTGAATAGATATACTCTTCAACCATCCAATCCATTAAGAGTTTTTCCCTGTATCTATTCTCCAGGTCATTGATTGTCAGACCACGAACTCTAATAAAGGTATCAAAATCATCCTCTCCTTTAAATTCGCTTTTTAGCTCTTCTATTCTTTTAGCAATAATCTTTCCAAACTGGTTATTAAGCTCCTTCTTTTGTTCTTCCTTTAATTGCGACTCCCGTCTTTTTGCCTGGGCAATCATTAACTTGCCTTCAATAAGTCTTTCTAAAGCATCTTTTCTGGTGTTTTCCTTATTGTTATCTTGATCATTTCTTTCTGAGTTTTTATCAAACATCTCTAGATAGATATCGATATCCTCATTGGTAATAACTTCGTTATTTACGATAGCTATAATCTTCTCTACCTGGGTATAAGAAATAGACGCCGAGATTAAGACTATCAATATAATTATTATAATTTTTTGCATTTTGAGAATATTGAGATGGTCTCTTTTAGAAGCCTGCAGTATAAATCAAACCCCAGGCTGGCTATAAATCCGTGCTGTTCTTCACCTAATATATTGCCTGCGCCTCTTAATTCTAGGTCCCTCATTGCAAGCTTAAAGCCAGAACCCAAGGATGCATATTCAAGCAGTGCATTGAGCCTTTTTTGTGCATCTGTTTCCAATAGCTTATGTTTAGGAACTAAAAAATAGGCATATGCCTGCCGCTTGAATCTGCCTACCCTTCCGCGCAACTGATGAAGGTCTGCAAGGCCAAACTGGTCGGCATTATTTATTATTAAAGTATTGGCATTGGGTATATCTATGCCAG
>JBFZAD010000189.1:0-3678 GCA_041309125.1 Candidatus Omnitrophota bacterium | reverse complement strand
CGCCATCCCACTCGCTCAAGAAAACTGTTTTCTTTCCTTGACACTACCCTTTCTCACGAAAGATAGTATAGGCTAAGAAGCTAACAATTTTCTTGAAGATAGAAAATATCATAAGAAAAATGCAACATTCTAATATCAGGTTAGGATGTTGCTTTTTCTTTTAAGGAAGCGCTATTGTGGCAGGTAGGGCCTTATTTTTTAACAGGAAAAGAGTAAAGTTAATAGCAAGTCGTATATTGCTACCAATGCTTTTTATACATAGTAGTTTGGGTTGTATCTTTTTTATACGCAATTATATTTTTATCAAGAATGATGTATACGCTGCAATTCTCATTTCTGATTATGCGGTTACCAAAAATGACTATTGGGCTTCGCCATTGGCCTGCTTTGGGGCATATCCATACTGGACCGTTTATTTTAATAATAGAAACCTGAAGGCAAAATGGATATTACGTGCTACAAGTAAAGATCTAGAAAGAGTAATAAAAGACGTAAGATGTCAGAGTATAGTACTTGTTGGGCATGGCAGTTTTAATTCATGGCTGGCGGTTGATATGTTTGTTACTAATAAGGAAGTTGAGCAGATGATGTCGGGTGTTTCAAAGAAAAATGGCGAATGGCTTCAACTGACTTGCGCAGTTGAGGATAGCTATCCAGTTAAGATGGGAGAATTAGTCACGGATAAAAAGAATGTTTATACATATAACGGCCCGGTAAATAGCTTTATATTTCTATATGATGCGCTTTTTGGTTTTAAATACCTCAAGTCTTTAAATAGGTATTGATTTCTCTATGTTAAACTCACTCAATATAGTCCTACTTTTTATAGCATTATTGGGTGTAATCATTCTGATATCAAAAAGGTGGCTTTTCGCATTGCGAGGTTTTACACAGCTGGGTTTTTTTGTAGCAAGCGAGATTGCCTTCTTTTGCAATAAAGGTCTTGCTTGCAGTAATTGTCTTCTTTCCTTTGGCTTGTGTCCTATTGGCACAGGCCAGAGGGCTGCCTTTATTAAAACTTTTCCTGTCTATATAACTCTTTTTTTTGTAATAGTAATAGGTATAGTATTCGGAAGTTTATCTTGCGGTTGGATTTGTCCAGTGGGATTCGTTCAGGATGTTTTTCGGTCTTCTAGATTTAGAGAGTTTAAGATTAAGAATAGTTTAAGTATTTTCCGCTATTTTATTCTTGCCTTAAGTATTTTATTAGTTGTTCTTGAACTTCGCTATAATTTCTTGACTAGGCAAGGAATTGGCTTGTTTCAAGAGACAACAATATTTGTAGGCATGGCACTGCTTCTTTTATCTATTTTCATAAGAAGACCTTTGTGCCGCTTCCTTTGTCCTTTAGGCCTTTTGTATGGTAAGCTAAATAAAATTAGCCTTATTAGAGTTAAGCTAAATAGTAATAATTGTACAAATTGTAAATACTGCAGCAGGTCTTGTGTTATGCAGCTAAACCCTCAGAGCGAAGTTAATGGTCAGCTATGCGTTAAATGTTTTAATTGCGGGAAGGTCTGCAGAAAAAATTAATCTTTAATCTTTCTTATATTTTTCGTGTAGGAGAGAAAGGCATCTTGTGAAATAATCCTTTTCTCATATAAGTCTTCAAGGCATTTATCTAAAGTATGCATACCATACTGAGAGCCTGTTTGTAAAAGGCTCACTAATTGCTCCATAGTCCCTTGGCGAATTGTATTAGCCACGGCTGTGGTAGCAATCATTACCTCTGTGGCAACTATTCGTCCTTCTTTATCCTGTCTAGGCAATAAAATCTGTGAGATTACCCCTCTTAAGCTTTCAGCAAGTTGCATCCTTACTTGTTGTTGTTGAGCAGCTGGAAACACATCGATTATTCTATTTATTGCTGCAATAGTGTCAGTAGTATGAAGTGTGGTCAATACGAGGTGCCCAGTCTCGGCTGCTGTTAGGGCTATTGATATAGAGTCTAGGTCTCTGATTTCTCCAACAAGAATAACATTTACATCCTGTCTCAATGTGCTCTTAAGCGCATCTACAAAAGAAAGGGAGTCGACGCCTATCTCTCTCTGTTTTATAATGCTTTTTCTGGGTTGATGAAGGTATTCTATTGGATCCTCTAGGCTTATGATCATACATTTTCTATTCCTATTTATTACATCTATAATGGCAGCTAGTGTTGTGCTTTTGCCACTACCAGTGGGCCCGGTGACAAGTATTAAACCGTTAGGTTTCATGGCAAGGCTTTCTATTATAGGCGGAAGTCCTAATTCTGCGGCAGATTTTATGTCTGTGGTTATATATCTAAAGGCAGCGCCAAATTGACCTTTTTCTTTATGGACATTTACTCTGAAACGCCCTAAATCTGTACTATAGCTTGTGTCAAGCTCAAGATGCTTTTCGAATCTTTCTATTTGTTGCTTGCTTAAGAAGCCATATATAAGAATCTTTATTTCATCAGAAGTAAGCGGTTTTGATGGCAAAGGGATAAGCTCTCCAAAAATACGGAAAATAGGGGTTTGCCCCGAAGTGAAGTGTATATCAGAAGCATTTTTTTTGATAGCGAGATTAAGAATTCTATTTAAATCAACTGATTGGATAAATTGCTGGAAAAATTGACTATCTTTTTCTGGGAGGTCTATGAATTCTAAACCAATTTCATAATTTTCGCCTGCCTTAATTTCTTCTACATGCACGATTCTTGCTTTTGTTTTAATAGGGCTAGGAAGGCTTGGGCCGGTTATTTCCAATTTTAGCTCCTCTGAGACAGATAGAGGATGTTGTCCTGAAATTAATATTCCTCCTTGGCTGATATTTTTTGAAACAGTTTCTCTTATGCGTTCAAATGCCCCATCTTTAAAGGGATAATTGACTTTTAAGGAGATAGGAATTCTTACATACCTTCTTCTTTCATCGATCCTTCTTTCATTATTTCTTCTTTCGATCATTTTTAATCCTCTTTATTTAAATATTATAGCATGAATATATTGACTAGCAAGTGAAAAGTGCTATTATGATAAATCTAAGGTGTCAAGTATCAACTTGGCTTCAGGTTTTAGCAAGATGTAGTCAAATAGAGACTTGACATTACACAGAGTCTAAACCGCTGCTGGCAACCCACACTTTGTAAAAAACCTTCCCATTTTGCAATAATTATGCTATAATTTTTGTTTAGTTTAGTATATAAAATTGACATACATAGGCGTTCTACTTCGCCCTATACCTTTGCGGGCTCACTGGTATGGGCTTTGTAGAAACGCCCGCATACTTCGTAAATATAAAGCGGGCGATTAGCTCAGTTGGTTAGAGCAGCTGACTCATAATCAGCGGGTCGAGGGTTCAAGTCCTTCATCGCCCATAAAATTTTACGCAGTAAAATTTTACTCCGAGCCCATAGTTGTTTTGTATTGAAGGCGAGGCGCTATAATTTCACTTAGCAAAAATTTCAGGCGTCCTCCTTCGCCCTATACCTTTGTGGACTAGTTGGTAAGGGATTCGGAGAGACTGCCCGCAGAGATAGGGTACTCCCTCGCCGCTAGAAGTTAAGCAAGGGCGGCTCTGGCTAAAAATTTTGCTACGCAAAATTTTTAGGGCGCATGGCTCAGCTGGTTAGAGCGCCACATTCACATTGTGGAGGCCATAGGTTCGAATCCTATTGCGCCCAAATTATAATTTGATAAGGATTAAAATATGGTAATT
>JBFZAD010000188.1:0-4258 GCA_041309125.1 Candidatus Omnitrophota bacterium | reverse complement strand
GAATTATCACCTATGGTAATATTGCCAAGCACCTTTGCCCCACCTCCTATAACTACACTGTTGCCTATGGTTGGGTGACGTTTACCTTTTTCCTTACCGGTTCCTCCAAGAGTAACACCCTGATATATAAGCACGTTATCGCCGATAATTGAAGTTTCTCCTATAACAACGCCCATACCATGATCAATGAATAAACCCCTTCCAATAGTCGCTCCTGGATGAATCTCGATGCCTGTGACAAAACGCGCGTATTGGGAAATTAAACGAGCTGTAAATGGCATCTTTAATCTTAAGAAGAGTTTTGCAATACGATGATAAATAATTGAATGCAGACCCTGGTATAATATTATTATCTCTAAAGGTGACTTGGCAGCCGGATCTTTCAAAAGGCATGCCTTAATCTCTTTATCAAAAACTAAATATATAATAATAATCTTAAAAATAAATACAGCTATCACTCCTAAAAAGACATACAAGTAAATCATTTCTATACCCTCCTGATCAAGACAACGCAATAACAACTAGCTGCCTTTCCTTTGCCAATATCACCTATTCTTTCATTGGTTGTCGCCTTGATATTAACTTGATTCATCTTTATCTTTAAAACGCCTGAAATATTCTTCTTCATTTTTTCTTTGTACGGACTAATCGTAGGTCTCTGAAGGACTAAAGTTATATCCGTATTTACTATCTTAAATCCAGATTTACATAATAAATTATAAACTTTTCTTAATAAGATTAGGCTTGAAATCCCTTTGTATCTATCGTCAGAGTTTGGAAAATGTTTGCCTATATCATCCTGCGCCATTGCGCCAAGAATGGCATCACAAACAGCATGCAGTAATACATCGGCATCAGAATGTCCCTTTAGGCCTTTAGAAAAAGGAATCTTTACGCCACCTAAGACCAGCTCCCTCTTACTTGCTAAGGTATGGATATCATAACCAAAGCCTATTTTATAATCCATAATTATTTAGGTATTGAAATTCTTATTAGCAAGGATTGCCTTTGCAAACAATAAGTCTTCTGGAGTAGTGATCTTTATATTCAAATAAGAGCCCATTGTGATAGCCACATTCTTTCCAATACGCTCAACAAGACCTGCATCATCTGTCGCGCGAAGGCTTTTGCATTTTTTATGGGCATCAATAATTATATTCTTTCTAAAAGTTTGAGGAGTCTGGATTTCCCAAAGAGCATCCCGATTCAAAGTTTCTCTAACGAATACCCTACCGTGCGATACTCTTATCCTTTTTATTGTAGGTTTAACTGGAACTGCAGCGGTACTGGCTCCAAATCTAGCTGCATCCTTTATGCAGTTAGTAATAATTTTCTTACCCACAAAAGGCCTTGCCCCATCATGTATTATTACAAGATTAGTGTCTACGTCTATATATTTTAGCCCATTATACACAGAATCTCTTCGGTAGGATCCGCCCTCTATTATATTCTTTAACTTCTTCAACCTGAATCTTTTTATTATCAGGTTTAAGACAGCCATTTCTTTCTTTCTTACAACTAGAATTATGCTTCTAATTAAAGGGTGAGAATCTAAGTTCCTTAAGGTATGTATTATTAAAGGGCAATTATTGATCTTAACCAGAGCTTTTGGAGTCTTTGATCTTAGCCTTAAACCTAATCCTGCAGCAGGTACAATTGCTTCTATCTTCATTCATTAAAAAGTTATTTCTTATTTGTCTGCTTTGAATTTCCCTGAATCTTACCAAAAATCATCCTGCCGGCCTGCGTCTGCAAAGAAGAAGTTACCACAACATTCAATTTCTGCCCTATGTGGTTTTTGCCGTCTTCAACCACAACCATAGTCCCATCTTCCAGGTACCCAACTGCCTGATCCTGCTCCTTGCCTTCTCTTATAAGTTTTAATTCCAAAAGCTCGCCAGGAAATACAACAGGTTTAAGCGCAAGAGATAATTCATTAATATTTAATATTGAAACGCCCTGTAGCTGTGCTATGCGGTTGAGGTTATAATCAACTGTTAGGACTTTGGCATCTAGGACCTTGGCAAGCCTTACTAATTTTGCATCGACCTCTTTAATGTCAGGAAAATCTTCCTCCTGGATTACCATGTTAATTTTTTCATCCTTTTGGATTACATTCAATATCTCTAAACCCCTCCTGCCGCGCTGGCGCCTGATTGGATCTGACGAATCTGCAATGTGCTGTAGTTCACGAAGAACAAACCTAGGTACAACCAGTTTTGCATCTAGAAACTTGGTCTTACAGATATCCATAATCCTTCCATCTATGATTACACTTGTATCTAATATTGCCAAATCCTCTGATGATTCCTCTCGCCTTAACCTTACATAAGGTATAATAAGGTTGAATTCTTCTCTGCCGCGCATACCTAAAAGCAAACCTAAGTAACAAAATACGAGCGTAAGAGTACCCCTTATTAAAGATAGTGCTTCTGGGTCTAAGTTGGCCAGGCCAAATGCATCACCTACGAGTTTTGCCATAATAAGTCCCAATATAAGACCAAACACTGAACTCGAAAGACCCCTTACGGAAACTCTTCTCATCCCCATCTCAAAGATAACTATAAATGAACCTAACACAAAACCGCCAAATAATCCCCATAACTCTAAATCCTGCGGAACACTTTTAAAACCTATAATAGAACTCAGTAACACAAAAAATAATCTTATAAATATAACAGCCATAGTCTTAACCTTCCTTCCAATAAGATAAAGCCTCTTTTATTGAATTTACTCCAATGATTTCAATATTGTTAGATAAAAAATCTTTTCTTATTATATTATTTTCTGGCAATATGCATTTTTTAAATCCGAGTTTTGATATTTCTTTAATCCTGGCACCTGATTGAGTGATGTTGCGCACCTCGCCTCCTAGGCCAATCTCTCCTAAAAACACCGTATCTTTGCTGATAACTTTTTCTTTATATGCCGAGGCTACTGCAATAATAACTGCCAAATCCACAGCCGGGTCCTGAATCTTCATGCCACCTACAACATTTACAAAAATATCCTTATCTTCCAATCTAAGGCCTATGCGTTTTTCTAACACAGCAATTAGCAGAATTAATCGGTTATAATCTAAACCTTGGGCCTTGCGCTGGGCATAGCCATAGCCTGCCTTAGTTACTAACGCCTGGATCTCAACTAATAGCGGGCGTGTCCCCTCCATTACGCATGTGGTAGCTGTGCCAGAGACATCCTGTTGATTTCCAGAAAGAAAAATGCTAGATGGATTGTTTACCTCTTGCAACCCTAGACTTGTCATTTCAAAGACTCCAATTTCATTTGTTGAACCAAACCTATTTTTAACTGCCCTAATAAGTCTGTAAACTGAATATCTCTCGCCTTCAAAATAAAGAACAGTATCTACTATATGCTCCAAGATTCTTGGGCCTGCTAAACTACCCTCCTTTGTTACATGGCCAATCATAATTAATGAAATATTATTTTTCTTTGCAAGCTGCACTAAAATACCAGCACATTCTCTAACTTGAGCTACACTCCCTGGGCTTGAAGATAATTCAGGATGAAATATAACCTGAATTGAATCAATAACAACTAATCTGGGTTTTATCTTTAAAATATTTGCTTCAATTGCAGTTAAATCAGTCTGATTAACAATATATAAATTATCATCAATATCATCCCCTAATCTATCTGCCCTGAGTTTAGTCTGATGCGTTGATTCTTCTGCGCTTACATACAGTACCTTTTGTTTATTCTTGGCAATATTATTTGAAATCTGCAAACAAATGGTTGACTTGCCAATTCCTGGATCCCCTCCTATTAAAATCACAGAGCCGCTGACAATCCCTCCTCCTAAAACCCTGTCTATTTCACCAATGCCTATTCTGATACGCTCATCCTCTTTATTTTCAATCTCCTTTAACAAGACGGGTTCGCTTTTCATTGTTATATCATCTTCGCCATGATTAAGAAGAGGCGGCTGAAATCTTTCTTCGACAAAGGTATTCCACGCACCGCAATCAGGACAACGTCCAAGCCATTTTGGCGCTTGATATCCACAAGCCTGACAAGAATAGACTATCTTGGTCTTTGTCTTCATAAAAACCTTATTTTTTGATGTCTTCCTTAGGAGTTCTCCATAAAAGCTTCCAGGGGTGGGCTTTAATATCTGCTATAAATTCCTCCAGATATCTATAAACTCCATCTTCAACAACAAATTTCCCTACAGTACCCTTTCCTTCTGCGATCGAACCTGAAACTTTTTGAATATTACTTACTATCTCATCTAATT
>JBFZAD010000187.1:0-8153 GCA_041309125.1 Candidatus Omnitrophota bacterium | reverse complement strand
TTGGCCCCGTAGTCTTAGTCTTACGCAAATCCAAAGAACAATACCAAAGAGTTGCAGAAGAATTAGGATTAGAGCTTGATGTATTCTGGGATGCTCTTTTAGAGCTGGAGGTTATTTCCTTTAGCAAATCTGAAATGATTATCAAGCTAATAAAAGACATCGCAGAGTATGTTATTGATTTGTCGTATAAGAATTTAGAACTGGGGTCCTATATGACTCTGAATCTAAATGAGCTCTCTTCATCCTCCCCTTTAAAATAGCATGGTTAATTTGTTTTATCATTTTGCAGGAGCGATACTTATATTCCTGAATTATTTTCGCAATAGCATATTTGGTTATGATAATCCAAGGGGATATTCATCAAAAGATATTGATAGAATAATAGATTATGATTTCGAAGTCTTAAATAAATGGCTCGAGATTCTATCTAGATATGCTAAAGAGCCAATAAGAGATAAGGCAATCCTTGAGCTTGGGCCAGGCCCTGATCTGGGTATCGGCTTAATCCTTCTTGCAATGGGAGCTAAGAAATATATTGCGCTGGATGCGCACCCCTTAATTAAGCAGACGCGAGGCATTTTTTATTCCATGTTATTAGAGAAGATTAAGGTGAAATTCCCGGAAACTGATATTAAAAGCTTGCAGGAAGAATTATTAAAATGCCTTTCCGGCAAGGGCGAGCGCTTAAAGTATGTAGTTGATCCTGGATTTAGCTTGCTTAATATTCAAGAAAAGGTAGATATTGTATTCAGCCAGGCTGCTTTTGAGCATTTTGACGATGTGCCCAGGGTTATATCTGAATTGGGAGCAGTTTTAAGAAATGGAGGATGCTTAATAGCAGAAGTTGATTTACAGACACACACCAGCTGTATAAGGGATAGAGATCCATTAAATATCTATAGATACCCGAACTGGTATTGGAACGCCTTTAAGTTTAAAGGCTCCCCTAATCGCTTAAGATCATTTGAATACGCTGATTTAATCCGAAAGAATGGATGGTCAGATGTAAAGATAGAGCCAAAGGAAACACTTGATATAGAAAGAGTTTCCGGAATTAAGCCCTCGTTAAGTAAGAGGTTCAGGAATCTTGAAACAAATGAATTATCCTACCTTAGCATCATGCTTTTAGCTAAAAGGTAATACTTTAACCCACCCACCGCGTAGGTGTCCCCGAACGGACACCGCGTAGGTGTACACGGTTTAAGAAAAAGTTACTTTTTTTTGAACGAAATTCCGTACTTTTTACGTCTTATATAGTAGAGGCAGTATTAATTAATCAAGGATAAAGATTTTGCAATTAATTTAAGAAAGGATAATAAGATGAAAGAAATTATCCCCCAAGAAGTTATTGAGCAGAAAATATTGATGATTCGTGGCTGTAAGGTAATGCTAGATAAGGAGTTATCAAAATTGTATGGTGTGACAACTAAACGATTGAATGAACAGGTTAAAAGGAATAAAGAAAGATTTCCTGGAGATTTTATGTTCCAGCTTACTAAACAAGAAGAGAATTCTTTAAGGTCGCAAAATGCGACCTTAAAAAGAGGTAGTCATTCAAAATATTTGCCATACGTTTTTACAGAGCAAGGGGTAGCTATGCTTTCTAGTGTTATAAATAGCAAGAGAGCTATTCAGGTAAATATTATTATTATGCGCATATTTGTAAAATTAAGATTAATTATTAGCACTAATAAAGAACTTGTCTATAAACTAAATGAGCTAGAAAGAAAGATTGAGAAGCATGATGTAGAAATACAGAATATATTTGAAGCAATACGACAATTAATGACGCCAAAAGAAGAACCAAGGCGAAAAATAGGCTTTCACCCTGATTAAGCTAAGGAATATCAGGTTAGGTTTTTTATCTTGGATATTCGCGGTGGTAAGGTTGTGGTAGATGTGGAGAATTTTGAGCTTGCCTGGGAGCAAATATAGGAATATAATATTATTATAATAATTATATAAGGGAATATTATGGCTGTCAGGGGAAATCCACAGAGAATTTTTTGTGAAGGAGTGACTTGGGGTGATTTAGACAAGGCCTCGCTTAATGAGGTTGCTGTCTATTTCAGAAAAAGGATAGAGGACTGTTTTTTTAATCCCGTTAAGCAGCTATTATTGCCTGAATATAAAACAACGGGTTTTCTGGTCCTTGCGATAATATCATCCTTGATTGATTTGATATCTCAATATTATTATGCAGAACCCGGAGTAAAGCATAAAGATAAATATAAAAATTTTTTGCGGGAACATTTTCCTGGATTTACACAAAAAGTTTCATTTAAAAAATTCCCGCATGTTAAAGACATTGCAGATTTTTTCTATGAAGGCTTCAGGTGTCAGATATTGCACAACTTTATGCTTTCTGAACATTCAACAATTGGATGGAAGACCGATCTAATCTACATAAATGTCTGGAACAAGGAAAAGGACATGAAAGAAATTATCATCAACCCAAAAATCCTGATTGAAAAATTGGAAGAGGTATTTTTAAAATATATAGACAGCCTTTTAATTCATGAAAATAAGCAGTTAAGGAGGAGCTTTGCAGAGAAACTGCTTATAGATACAGGGGTTAAGATAAAAGAATAAAATATCTTTCTTGACAAAATAAAAAGCTACGATATAATCTATTTAACTCTGTTATAATTTTCAAAAAAATAAAGAGGGTCAACTGACAAAGAAAATTATAAAGTTAAATGGTATCTGTAGTGACCTCAAAAACTTAACAGGAGTAGATTTTCACCTCATACCAATCTCCAAAGAAATAAGCCTTCCGCTGTGTTCAGAAAAAAAATCATGCAAATCTCAAGATTTCATCACCCAGCGCAACCTCTGCCGCGACATCGAGATAGGCATAATTAACAAATCTACAAAACAAGATTTTCAAATAGCCCGCTTCAAATGCGGCCTTCGCGAGTTCATACTGCCTGTTTTTAATAACGGGAATTTGCAAGGGGTAGTCATAAGTAATAAGATTAAAGAGATAGCCAATGCCAAGGGTTTATCAGGCAATGATACCTTGGCAGTTTTAGTGCCTAAGCAGATTGATTCTTTGGTCTCGCTTCTTAATTATTGCAGGGGCCATTTTAAAGAAGTTGCCTCCTATTATAGAGATTCAATTCCTAATACAAAGGACAGCATTGCAATCGTTAAGGCAAAGAGTTTTATTGAAAAGAATTATCACAATTCAAAGATCTCATTAAAAGACTTAACTAGCGAAACTAGCTCAAGTTATTTTTCCATTTGTAGGTTATTTAAAAAAGAGCTTAATATGACCTTTACTCAATATTTGGCTTTGGTAAGATTAAATGCGGCGTTAAGGCTTCTTCAGAATTTGAATCTGACCATAGCCCAGGTTTCTTATGCAGTGGGTTTTTCTGATGCTCAGTATTTTGACCGGGTATTTAAAAAAATACTTGATTGCACTCCCAAGGAATACCGTTTTAGTTCAGTTTCAAAGAGGGAGAAGAAAAGAGAAAAGGTGCTGTCTCAACTAAATTAAAAAATGATTGAGAGAAGACATTTTCCAAGATTAAAGATTAAGCTGCCGGTTAAGATCAAGGTCTTTGATAAAGAGACTAACGGCAATATTACAAATAGCATTGATGCCTTTACTGAAGATGTAAGTAGGGGTGGCATGCGGCTTATGTTGCCTCGGAGTTGGGCCTGCGCTGAATGTAATAATTGTTTGGGATGGATTTATAATTTAGGCTGCAGCTTAAAAAATAACCATACCAATGACAGCGACCGTTTCCTTACAAACAAATTAAATTTAAAGATATCTATTTCTGATCCCAATATCCCCACAAAAGAGGCTGTAGATTTAGAAGGCAGCTGTGTTTGGGTCAAAACGGACACAAAGCCCAAAGAAGAGAACTATCCCGTCGGTATCTCAGTGAATGAAGCCAGCCAAAAGAAGATTTCCGCCTATTTTTCAAGCCTCCTAGCCCCTTAGCAAAAAAGTCCACTAAAAAAGCAAAATAGTCTATTGACATATTTTTATTTTTTGGTATCATATGGCTGTGATTAATGAAGCAAATGAAGTCCCGCCAAAAAGAGTGTAATGCCAAGAAAAAATTTCGAGCCCAAGATACTCAATGCAATAGCCACTAACAGAAGTTTTGTTTTTGGTTCTTTCATTAAGGAGCTTGGGCTCTTTTTGTAAATCTATAGAGAGAAGGAGGTGACAAAAAATCTCTAAACAAGTAAGACAACAAAAGTAAAATAAAAGGAGATTAAAAACAATGAAAAAAATAATAGCAGTAGTAGCATGTTTAGCATTTGTGACAACATTCTGTCCAGTTACTTTTGCTGAAACAAAATCTCTTTCTAATAGTGAATTAGGAGAGCTTTATGCTGGTCAACGTGGCCGCCAAAGAGGTGAAGCCGTACAGGTAGAAATTGGCAAGATCGAAGATGTCAGCAATTCAGCAGCCGTAGCACAGAATAACATCGGAGCGTTGTTGATTAAGGGAGATTCTAATGACGTTTCCTTAGATCAGAATAACACCGCTAACGTTGTTAAAGATGGAAGTATCGCAGTCGACAATTCCATAACCAACAAGACTAAGTTGAACAGCGAAAATTCTGTAATTAGTGAATCTTATAATGATAAGAGCAGCACTACTACAGTTTCTTCAGCTGACAATAAATCCATTAATACTACGAACAATTTGACAGACAACACACAGGATTACACAACAAACAACACAACTAACACTATGACAAACTCTCTTAACAAGAGTTTTTCTGATAACAAGGTTGATGTTGCAGTAGATATTAAGGATTCTTTCAAACAGTCTACGGAGTCTAACGCGACTACAAACACTACAACAAACACCACAATGATAGATGATCATACCATCAATACAACTAATAATGATAATGACATTACTAAGACAGCAACATTAGTTAGTGATGATGATACGACAAGCACTGCAAACAACTCTTTTAACAAGCTTCTATCAGACAATGATGTTGAAGTGGGAATTAATGAGTCGTTCAAGTCAGACGATGATACTTCTACGATCACCACAACCAATACGAATACCACTAACAAGAATCTGTCAGACAATGACGTTGAAGTGGGAATTAACGAGTCGTTCAAGACAGACGATGATACTTCTACCATCACTACAACCAACCAGGAATGGAACGATAACGACAAAACAGCCACAATTTCATCTGTACAGACATCTGATGACGATGTAACTACATCGGATAATGATTTCTTATCAGATAATACAGTTGATGTGGCAGTTACTGATTCGTTAAAGTCGGATGATGACATTGTTACAACTCAGACCGATAACTCAAATACTGCAAATGGTTCATTCAATGAAGCAACCACAAAAACGAATACTGATAACACAGCCTATGATAACGATGTAACTACATCGGATAATGATATGTTATCAGACAATAAAGTTGATGTGGCAGTTGAGGATTCGTTCAAGACAGATGATGATCTGATTGCGACCGATAACTCAAACACTGCAAATGGTTCATTCAATGAGTCAGTCGCAAAAACTAACACTGATAACACAGTCAATGATAACGATGTAACTACATCGGACGATGATTGCTTATCAGACAATAAAGTTGATGTGGCAGTTACTGATTCGTTAAAGTCAGATGACGATAACACCAATACTACAACACAGACGGATAACTCAAAGACTGCAACCGCAACAGATTCATTCAATAGCCCAATCACAACAGATAATACTGATAATACAGTCAATGATAACGATGTAACTACATCGGATAATGATTGTTTATCAGACAATGTGGTAGCAGTTAGCGATTCGTTAAAGTCGGATGATGATAACCTCAATACTACAACACAGACTGACAACTCCAACACTGCAGTTGCTACGGATTCTTTCAACGAACCAATCAGCACAATACAGACTGATAATTCAGTTGACAATGATCCAATTAGCACAGTACAGACGGATAATTCCACAGCAGTTGGTGATGTGGATTTAGATGTAGAAGCTGACGTAGCTTTAGACAACAGCAGCATTTCTGATCGTGGAAGCGAACTCGCAACCACAGAAGGAAACACTGGGAAAGTAGATATTCTTCCTACTCCAGAACTTAGCGATGATATAGATGGCTAGTAGTTATGCTGTTGTAATGGCTGTAATGTAAGTAGTTTAATCTGGGAGGAGGCAACTCCTCCCAGATTAACACGAAAGAAAAAAGATCCTTCATGTTGAAAATGAAATCATTCCTACCTAAACTGAAATACAAAAAGATATTATTTTTTGGCTTCATTTCAAGTTTTATATTATTTACTAATTATCCTATACCTATAGTATACGCAGGCCGCGCAGAGATCCTTTCTGATGAAGAGCTTGATGCTGTTCATGTAGGAGGGTTTGACTTTGATTTGAATGCTGCATATGCATTTCGTTCTGCAGTAGTTAATCAGCTGAATATAGCAGGTGTTTCAACTCTTGATAATACAGGCAGTTTAAATATCGCAGCTACCAATAAGGCGCTGGTATTAAATGAAGGCAATTCAGCTGTAACAAACCAATTGAATCTTAACGCCGTGGTTGCAAAAAGCGGCGATATAGTAAATGCTGAAATTGAGAATCTTAATGTTGCTCAGGTTGTCAATAACTATATAGCTAAGTTAGATGCAGCAGCAGCTGCTGAACCTGAAACAGGGGTTCAGGCAAGCAATTTAGCTTTAACTGCGATTCCTGAAGCAATAGATGCAATTACCTCTGATGCTTCAGAATCTGCAATCTCAGCAACGCCATTAAGTTCTGATTCTTTTGAGCCACAATCACCAGCCACGCCGGCACAGGAGCAAACACAGGCGCCTGAATCGGCTGCCTTAGTTCCATCGGTTACCGGAGCAATAAATGCTGTTACAGCCAGTGCTTCAGCTGTAGCGGCACAGACTAATATCGCAGCAATGATTGCCATGGATGGCGGAATTTCTAATTCTAAGATTAATAATACCAACATTGCCTGCGTAGAAAACCAGGGGAATGCGGCATTGGCAGCACAGACAAATATTGCTATAGCAATTGCCAAGTATGATATAAAGGAAAGTATAATAAATAATCTAAATATAGCCGATGTTATCAATAAGAATACAACCAATATAGGTGGGGCAATAGTTAATTCTGTATCGCTTGCAGGCGTGTTAATGAATATTGAAATTAATAATGTCATAGCTGAGAATTCAGCCGTAGCCTCCCAGGCAAATATTACCTTTATCAAATCCCTCACCGGCGAGATCAAGAATAACATCATCAAAGAACTCAATTCTAGTAGAGTCTTCAATTTCTAATAACAAAAAACTTGGAAAAGCTTAAATTTTTAATAATTTTATTTATTTGTATTTTTTTCTTTCAAGAGGCGCAAGGCTTTGATCTTGATATTGGCGTAAGCATTAGTAAGCCAGTTAAAAACTTTAAGCAGCTCAAAACCCAGCATGTAGTTAAGCAATCCCTTGATTATTCCTGCGGCCCGGCTGCTTTAGCTACACTCTTTAATTATTTCTTTGATGAGAAGATAACAGAGAATGAGATTATTAAGACAATGCTCGTTACAGTTGATTTAGAAAAGGTCAAGGAAAGAAAGGGATTTTCTTTGTTAGATTTGAAGAAGTTCGCCGAGACAAAAGGATATGAGGTAGTTGGCTATAAAATGGATTTGGATTATCTGGTAGAGCTGAATAAGCCGGTACTTGTACCGGTAAGAATTAAGGACTATTCTCATTTTATAATATTTAGAGGATTAATTGATGATAGGGTTTTTTTGGCCGACCCTGCGCTTGGTAAGATGACCATGAAGGTAGAGAAATTCACAAGCCTATGGGAGAATGGAGTTGGGCTTGTTTTGTCAAAGGATAGCAAGAAAAAAACCAGGTCTCCTCTTAAGCTAGCTGAAAATGAAAAGGCAATCTTTGCCGATCCAGACATAGTGCGCCAGACCTTTGGTATGAATACGGTTGGCAGCATAGTACTACAAGGAGATTTTAATTAAATTTTGTTGACAAAAAGGGCTATTTATTTTAAAATAACATAATATGAAAAAAGCAAAAATTCTAGCAACATTAGTACTAATCCTTTTATTTTCAAGCAGTTTAGTCTTTGCTGAAAAAAGTGGTGCTGTATCTGATG
>JBFZAD010000186.1:0-5254 GCA_041309125.1 Candidatus Omnitrophota bacterium | reverse complement strand
TATTATTCCGATAGGTCCGTATCATCCATTACAAGAAGAGCCTGAATTTTTCAGACTATATGTAGACGGAGAAAAGGTCGTGGATATAGATATAGTTATCGGCTATGTCCATCGAGGCATTGAGAAGCTTTCTGAAAGCAAACACTATGATCAGATTGCCTTTCTTGTTGAGCGTATATGCGGTATATGCTCCTCAAGCCATCCCTATGCATATGTTTTGGCAGTCGAGGATATCTTTGGAGGAGAGAGTAAGGTTGTGCCTGAAAGGGCATTGTATATTCGCACTATTACTAATGAATTTGAGCGTATTCATAGCCATTTGTTGTGGCTGGGTTTGGCAGGGCATTTCCTGGGTTATAACACAGTCTGGATGTGGGCATGGAAGTACCGTGAGCCTATTCTAGATTGTTTTGAGATGTATTCAGGCAATCGTAATCATTATGCCATGTTTAAACCGGGAGGAGTAAGGCGCGATATATTGGATGAGCACAAGCCCAGATTAAAAAAGACATTGGATGAGGTTGAAAAGGGGCTCATTATGTTTAAAGGAGCAGTAATAGATGACCCTGTTATCGGTGCCCGCACAAGAGGGGTGGGGACATTAACAAAACAACAGGCAATAGATTATAGTGTTGTAGGCCCAACTGCAAGGGCTTCCGGAGTTAATATTGATGTGAGAAAAGATGATCCTTACGGCGCCTATAGTTTGGTTGATTGGGATATTATTATGCACAAAGATGGCGATATATTCGCAAAGACAGTAGTAAGAATATTAGAAATGCTTGAATCTATAAAGATAATCCGTCAATGTTTAGATAAGATGCCAAAAGGAGAAATTGATTCTAATCTTAAGGATATTCCAATAGGCGAAGGCATAGGCCATGTAGAGGCACCTCGCGGCGAATGTCTTCATTATATCCGTTCAGACGGGACAAACAGGCCTGCAAGGCATAAAATCAGAGCGCCCAGCTTTATGAATATCGCATCAAATAAGGTTGCCTGTGTCGGAGGGACAATTTCAGATGCGGCAATTACGCTGGCTGCAGTTGACCCATGCTATTGCTGCACAGAGAGAACAACCGTTATTAATAAAGATGATAATAAAAAGTTATTCAACGGCTGGGATTTAATCCGTCTGTCGCAGGAAAAGACCCAGAGGCTCAAAGAGGGATTGAAGAAATGATCAAAGAGCTTTTCTCCTCATATTTTTTAATAGATAAATTTTCTTCATTCTTGATTTGTTTTATCGGCCTTTTTACAGTATTGACTTTATTTTATTCCTTAAAATTCTTACAGGGCAATAAACATATATTCAGATATTTCATTTATATATTTCTGACCTTTATAGCCTCTGTGGGAGTTGTCTGTGCAAATAATCTTGTTCTTTTGCTGATTTTCTGGGGATTTCTGGGGCTGACTCTGTATCTCTTGATCAGTTTAAGCTACGGGGAAGAAGCTTCTCTTGCGGCAAAGAAGACATTTATTATAATTGGCGCATCGGACAGCTTGATGCTGTTGGGTATTGCCATCATATATAAATTGACAGGTACCTTTCAAATCAACTCTATCAGTCTTGCGCTTGACAACAATTTGGCAATATTTGCTTATATATGCCTTGCTATAGGCGCTTTTGCAAAGGCAGGCCTAATGCCATTTCACTCATGGATTCCTGACTATGCCAAAAATGCCTCTACCCCGGTAGTTGCATTTTTGCCAGCCTCTTTAGATAAGCTTTTAGGCATATATTTATTAGCAAAGATATCCCTGGGGATTTTCCAGATGACGCAGGCCATGAATAGTTTCTTGATGATAATGGGTAGCATTACTATAATAGCTGCGGCTATGATGGCGCTTGTTCAGCAGGATTTAAAAAGATTATTAGGTTATTCCACCGTCAGCCAGGTTGGGTATATAGTGCTGGGTATAGGAATAGGTAATCCCCTTGGCATAGCAGGCGGATTATTCCATATGTTAAATCATGCAGTTTATAAATCCGGTTTATTTCTTTCCGGAGGCAGCGTAGAAAAAAATAGCGGCACAACAGATTTAGAAAAATTAGGCGGGTATGCAAAGTTACTTCCGATTAGTTTTGTGACATTTCTAATTGCCTCACTTGCCGGAGCAGGCGTTCCTCCTTTTAACGGTTTTGCATCTAAATGGATGATATATCAGGGTATAATAGAATTTGGTAAAAACGGCGGAGTCTTATGGATATTTTGTCTGGCTGCAGCTTTGTTCGGCAGCGCCCTTACGCTTGCCGCCTTCATGAAGGTGGTTCATGCAGTCTTTCTGGGCCAACCATGCAACCAAGAACTAAGAACTAAGAACCAAGAACCAGAAGCACCTATGATGTGGATTCCGCAGGCAGTCTTAGCCTTGCTGTGCATAATCTTTGGCGTTTTTGCCTACCAGATTCCGCTTAAACTTTTTATCCTGCCAAGTGTTAATTATCCGGCCGAGTTTACATTTATAGGAACGTGGAATGCAGGCTTGGCGACAATTCTTATCCTCACAGGAATTATTTTGGGAATAATTATTTATTGGATAAGAATTAAGCCTTTAAGCATAAGAGAGGACGGCTATTACATAGGTTCAGAGAAGCTGGATGAACAGCCCGAGGTTAGATTTTCAGGCACTGGATTTTATAATACTATTCTAGAGTTTGGCTTCTTAAGAAGGTTTTACAGCCTCGCACAGGCAAAGGTATTTGACCTGTATGAAGTATTATCTAAGCTTGTCCTTGGGATTGGCGCTATGCTTCGTTATATTCATAATGGCGTGCTTTCGACATACCTGACCTGGTGCCTTTTGGGAATGATTGTTTTGCTTTACCTATTTATAAAATAACATGCTTGAGCTTTATATTTTATTGATACTAATGATAATAGGCGCGATTGTTGCCGTGGAGATGGAAGATTTATTCTCTTCCATTGTGGTATTCGGGACGGTAGGGCTATTGTTATCGCTGACGTTTATAGTGCTCAAGGCTCCGGATGTGGCAATAACCCAGCTTGTAGTTGAGATATTGTGTTTATTGGTGCTGGTAAGGGCAACCATAAAAAAGGATCTGCCATTTTCTACTTCAGGAAGGTGGTTCTTTAATACGCTCATAACCGTTGTATTCATAGGGATGTTTTTGACTGTTAGCTGGAAGGCGCTGCAGGATTTGCCCAGATTTGGCCAGCCGCTATTAAAGGTTTCTGACTTTTATTTAAAACATGGTTTAGAAGAGACAGGCGCAACAAATCTGATTGCCTCTATTATTTTAGATTATAGGGCATATGATTCACTTGGAGAGGCGGTTCTTCTTTTTACCGCGGTTATGGGTGTGTTGGCAATTGTCCGTAGCGTCGGAAAGAAAAAAGAAGGCGTAGATATTCCCGAAGAGGATAAATAACAAAATGAGTAAAGACCGTGAAAATGGCATGTCTGTGGCTGTAAAGACCGTTACCCGTCTTACAAACTGGTTTATAGCTTTATACGGTATTTATATACTTGCACATGGGCATCTTTCTCCCGGAGGTGGCTTTGCAGGAGGCTTTATAATTGCGCTTTCATTTATGCAGCTTATGCTTGCTTTTGGCAAGGAGGTGGCCTTAAAGAAGATGCCAAAGCCCATTGCCTTTATATTCGAGGAGATGGGGGCTTTAATATTTCTGGGGATTGCGCTTTTGGGATTTACAGGAGGTTACTTCTTCTTCAACTTTATCTCAAAAGGCGAGCCCTTTAGGCTATTTAGCGCAGGCATAATACCGTTATGTAATATTGCTATAAGCTTAAAGGTCGGAGCGGGCCTATTTTCAATTTTCGTTGCTCTAGTTTTATTAAAATTCGAATCGGAGGGCAAAGAATGATTATATACTGGCTTTGCCTTGTTCTTTTTTGCGTAGGGATTTATTGCATATTGCGCAAGCGCAATATTATTAAAATTATCTTAGGGGTATTAATATCTGATTATGCAATTAATTTATTTCTTATATTGGTTGCTTATCGCAGGGAGGGAAGAGTCCCTATTTATTCTCCCGATCAGGCGATTGTAAATATGGTTGATGCGCTTCCTCAGGCAATTGTGCTTACGTCTATTGTTATAGGACTGGCTGTAGTTGCGGTATTGATAGCTATAGGAATAAAGATATATGATAAATTCGGAACCTTTGATATTACTAAGATTAAGGAATTAAAAGGATGATATTAAAAGAAACAGGCATACCGATTTTTGTTGTGCTTCCCTTGTCCGGTGCATTTCTGATTTCAATAGTTAAAAACAAAATACCGCGCTTTGGCGATATTTTAAGCGGCCTTGCGGCGCTTATTTCATTAATACTTTCTTTTATGTATTTAGCAGCAGTAAATAAACAAGGAGTGCTTATATTTAATGTAGGCGCATGGCGCCCGCCGATAGGCATTTCTATGGTATTGGACGGATTTTCCATATTTATGCTTGTTGTAATTAACCTGGCTTCATTTATTATTTCTCTGTATTCTATTGACTATATGGAGAAATATACTGCCAAGTGGAAGTATTATACGTTGTTTCTTTTGCTTATAGCAGGGTTAAACGGTGCAGTTATTACCGGGGATATATTTAATCTCTTTGTTTTTCTTGAGATATCTTCTGTTGCAAGCTACGCACTCGTTGCCTTTGGCACGCAAAAAAATGAATTAGAGGCCGCATTTAAATATGCCGTTATGGGCACAGTTGGCTCAATCTTTATACTTTTGGGTATAGCATTTTTATATAGCTATACCTCTACTTTGAATCTGGCTGATATGGCAGCTATTTTAACTCAAAAAAATGCAAGCAACATCATGCTTTTGGTAAATGTTTTATTCATAATGGGTTTTGGCCTGAAATGTGCGCTTGTGCCATTTCATGCGTGGTTACCTGATGCGCACACCTCTGCCCCTGCCCCGATATCTGCTATTTTATCAGGCGTCCTGATAAAATCGCTTGGTGTATATGCATTAATAAGGATATTTTTTAATGTATTCGGCATGACACCTGTAATCCAAGCTCAATTAATGTTTCTTGGGGCACTATCGATGGTAGCAGGCGGAATCTTATCTGTTAGCCAATGGGATTTTAAAAGGCTTCTGGCTTATTCTTCCATAAGCCAGATTGGCTATATAATATTAGGAATAAGTTTAGGGACACCGCTTGGGATATTAGGCGGGTTATTCCATTTGGTTAATCATTCGATTTTTAAGCCATTGTTGTTTTTGAATGCGGGTGCCGTTGAATATGCAACGGGCA
>JBFZAD010000185.1:0-14579 GCA_041309125.1 Candidatus Omnitrophota bacterium | reverse complement strand
AGTCTGCATGGTAATGGATTTGTTGCTCGGTTATCGGGCTCTACTGCTGAATTTTTGTCAATTTGGCTTATTATGAATATAGGGAAGAGGCCGTTGTTTGTTAATGAAAAAAATGAATTAAATTTATTGTTTAAACCAGTGCTAGCTGGTTGGTTGTTTGATAGGAAAGGAGATTATAGCTTTAAATTCTTAAGCAAAATACTAGTAACCTACCATAACCCGAAGAAGAAAAATACCTTTGGTAAAAATAGCGCAAGTATTAAAAAAATAATATTTAAAGACAAAGATTCAAACGATGTAGAAATTCAATCAAATGTAATTCCCTCGTCTTATGCCCAACAGATTAGATCCTGCCTAATAAGCCGTATAGATATATATCTAGAATAAAATTTATTATTTATTATTATCTTCTACTCGAAACCCAATTATCTTTCTCTCCTTAGCCGGTGGCGGCTCAAGGAGTTCTTTTATTGTTTGAAAGACTATTGCAAACTGCTTGTCGTATTTTCTTTCCATCTCATTAATTTTACGCCGTAGGTCTGCGTTACTTAATAGCATTCGTTTCAGCTGGATAAATGCCCGCATAATCTGTACATTTGCCTGTATGGCTCTGTTGCTATGCAAGACTCCTGACAGCATAGCTATTCCTTGTTCAGTAAAGGCAAGAGGGAGCTTGCGCGTGCCACCCCAACTTGATATGCCAAAATGGCACATCAAGTTTTGGAACTCCTCCTTTGTCAATTGGAACATAAAGTCTTGCGGAAACCTTTCAATATTGCGTTTAACTTGACGTGTTAGTTGACTTGTATCAACTTCATATAACTTAGCAAGGTCTCTATCCAATATCACCCTTTTACCACGCATTAACAAAATCTTTGCAGCAATTACCTCAACTGAAATAACATTAGACATTTTAAACCCTCCTTTATTACCCCTCTACTTTAATAGACGTAATTGGAGGTAGTTTTCGTTCAAATATTTTAAATATTTTTAAGAGAGAGGGACAGTTCCTCTACAACTCTATATCTGCCATATAGCTATAAGGAAACGGTCTTGTTTACTTTTGTAAGGAAACGGTCTTGTTTACTTACAACTTTTTGTTCTGTAAAGGTATAAGGTAAGTATGTTATAAAAGCTACAATGGAATGTTTACGCTGTGCGCCGTACGCACTACGCATAACGCAATACGAAACACGAATTATTTTCTCTTATCCTTTACGTAGTTGCTGCGCTGGAGGGTCTTGGCGTATTCTTTGAGTTCTGCGCCTATCTCGCCGATTTGCGCCGGATGGGCAATTTTTCTGGCTTCATTCGAAACTATACCTATAGATATTGACATAAGAGGCACTTTTTGAATTTTACCTTGTCTATCGGCCGCCATAATGAAGCCTGTCTCGCGGTCTTTTTGAGAGTAGAAATTAGGGGCTATATTATCAAAGTCATGAACAATATTTTTACAAATATCTTCAGATTTTTCTATGCTTGTTACTAAGACAAAGTCATCTCCTCCGATGTGTCCTATAAAATCATCGGGGTTCCCATGCTGCTGCACTGCCCAGATTATAATGCGTGCAGTCTGTTTAATTGCTTCATCTCCGCGCTCAAAACCGTAAGTATCGTTGTAGCACTTGAACTTATCTAAATCCAGATAGCAGACGGCGAAGAACTTGCCTGATTCAAGCCTCTTTGTTAACTCATTTAATATTGAGACATTCCCAGGGAGTCTTGTGAGCGGGTTTGCCTCAAGGTCAAGGTTGGTCCTGCGTATCAATGTCTTGATTCTTGCAATAAGCTCACGAGGCTCAAAAGGCTTTACTATATAATCATCGGTACCGCCATCAAAGGCATCTACCTTGTCTTGTATATCGCTTCTTCCTGTAAGCATGACAATAGGAAGGTGTCTTAGCAGTATATCTTGCTTTACCTTAAGACAGACCTCTTTCCCATTCATAATAGGCATATTGTAATCTAATATCACTAGTTCCGGATTTTTATATGCTATTGCATTAATCGCCTCTTTGCCATTTGAGGCTTCAATCACATCAAATCCTTCTTTTGTCAGTGTAATCTTTAGTATGTCTCTGATGTCTGCTTCGTCATCAACTATCAATATCCTTATATTTTTCATGCTTTATGCAATATTTTTTTGAAGGGTAAAGCAAAATGTTGTGCCAATATGAGGCGTGCTTCTTACCCATATCTTTCCCTTGTGTGCTTCAATAATATTCTTTACAAGAGAAAGCCCAAGGCCTGTGCCTTTTACATTCTGGTTTATTGTGTTCTCAACCCTGTAGAATTCTTCAAATATGTGGCTAATGCTTTCCGGTGGAATTCCGATGCCTGAATCCGATACTTCAACCAAGATTGATTCTTCGGTGTCTTTTGTCCTTATCTTTATCGTCCCGCCTTCGGGAGTGAATTTTAAAGCGTTGCTCAATAAATTTATAAATACTCTCTGGATTTGTGAGTTATCCATCATGATTTGGTTTAGCTGTTGCGGCAGCTCGATCTGGAAATCTATTTTTTTTTGCTTGAATTGAAGGGCAAATATATCTTGAACAGAATTAATAATTAGTTTTATGTCGCAAGGAGAAAACTTCATTTTAACCTTACCCGATTCTATGCGGGATATGTCAAGCATGTCATTAATTAAATCAGTTAGTTCATTTGCATGCAGGCCTATCTTTTCTAACCTTGTCTTTATTTCATCTGGCAGTTCACCTAGGGCCCCTGCAAGTATTATAGAGGTATAGCCCTTGATAGATGTAAGCGGGGTCCTTAGCTCGTGGGAAACGGCAGAAACAAATTCCGTTTTTCTTTTGCTTATCTGATTTATCTCTTCCAGGGCCTTTGAGAGCTCATTGGTGCGTTGTTTTACCTTGACCTCAAGTTCCTGCTGTGATTTCCATGTCTGCTCAAACAGCCTGGCATTTTCAAGAGATTGGCCTATTTCGTTAGATAGGATTGAGAGTAATTCTTTTTCTCCTTCGGCTATGCCAAAAGATTTGGAGTCATTTCCTACAAATATAAATCCTTCAAGGCCCTTTTTCGTTATAATACCCGATAGTATGAAGGTTGATGTATCGAATATTTTTGAAATAATCATATTAGTTTCCTGCATCTCTTTATTTATAGAGGAGAGTATATTCTTCTTATCTAATGATGAAATTATTTGGGAATATCGCAAGATACCATTTTTTATATCAGCTATTTGTTCTTGCCTGTAGCCTACATTAACTCTGCACACATATTCGAGCGCATCTTTCTTTGTAAATATTATTAATTTCTGGAAGCCAAGCTCTGATATCAAAGGCTCATTTAATCGATTAAATATTTCTTCTTGCTCAAGAGTTCTGCTAAGCGTCTCGGAGATTTTATTAAGTGTATATAGACCCGACAACCTTCTATCTAATTCTTCCTGTGCCTTATTTAATTCAAGATCGGTCTTAATAATAAGTTTTGCCTGATCGTCTGCCTCCTTGACAGCCCTTTCGAGTTCAGAGATTCTGACCTCATAGTTATAGATTGCGCGCATTTTAGTGAACAATATTATTAATAATATTATTATTCCTATGAAAAATGCAAATGGGATGAAAAATGCGATGGGGCCAGAGCTAATAAAATTATTTATATCCATTAGATTGAAAAATTATTATGAAGGCTGAATTGAACATGGGATTTACTGCGCAAATAGTATAACAGTAAAAGATTCATTATGCAAACAAGATTCTCCTGCATAATCAAGAGCACGTAGTGGCGCAATTTCAGCATAGGTGTATGTGCCTATAAATGGTATGCCGTTTAGATTTTGTTTGATAAAATCAAATTCTTCCTGTAGGTTTCTTCCGAATAATTTTAGTCGGGAGGCAGAACTGAATATGATTGCAAAACGCGGAGAGAATTTTCTAACAACCTCTTTTGCCTCCCATAAGGCATGAGAGCTGGCATTTAAGCAGGCATCCCTTGTTCCCATCATCAATCTTATTGTAACTCCCTCAGGCACGTCTGCTTGGCAAATGAGAGAGCCGTCATTAGTTAATTCTATTACATTCCTTAAGATATACTCTTTTTCAGCATCCAGATAAAGCCCAAGAGGGTATAGGATTGCTATTTTGGATAATGGCATATCGCCCAATTCTTTTTTTGCCTCATCAAAATATTCTTCGTACAGAGAAATCGCAGGTCTTTGGTCAATTTCTTTTATTATGTTGCCTTCGCATTTTGTGACTTTATGCAGCTTGCCTAATGGTTTCCAACCATGCTTTATCCCTATCCCGAATTTGATATTTTTACTGCTTAACAATAGGCCTGCTATAGAATTAGTGTATACCTTATCTTTAAAATATATGTAAGTATTAGAAAAAGAGAAATTATCAGAAGCGAATCCGCCTACTACAGGAAAGCTTATTCCAAACTTTTCTTTTATCCCTGAAAGCAATGATGATACATTTTTTATTTTTGAATCGGCAAGCAGGATTAATACATTACGCGGGGCATTTTTAGTCTTTGAAATAAGTTCATTTGATAATTGCTCTGCGCTCTCGTGTGAGTATCTAGCGGGAACGTATTCAAGGTGAGATATAAAGTCTACGTCATCCGAAGCAATCAACATTAAAACTACAGCCTTGCGCATTATCCCGCTTGGGGTTATTGTTCCTGCTCCGCTTGAGCCTATGATATCTACGCCAGGAAAGACATCCCTAATGCCTTTAAGCATATTATCATTTGCATATTCTATAGAACTAAAAAGGAATATGAGTTTTATGGAGTTTCCTTCAAGCTTTGACTTTGCGTTAAGACTGGCCTCTCTGCCTGCCTTGAAGGGATCAGGATCTGTACTTGTGCCTACGATTGCAATCAGTGACATACTAAAATAATATCATAAATTTTCATTGGGTCAATTGATAATTAATTTTATTGACTAATTAGTAGAGATAAATTAAAATAGGTAACAATAAACTGACCCCATCGTCCACCAGTTATCTGTTTTCGTAAGGTGGTGTCCCGACTAAAGTCAGTAGAAGGTCGGGATCCCGAGCCTAGTTTAAAGATAACTCGGGACCCCGATTCGAGTCAGCATAGTTTCCGGGGAGCCTGGTCTAGGACGTTAGGTTTTTATCGTACCTATTCTGAGGTTGGATGAGATTCTGTGATATTTTTAGCGGCCCCATCGTCTAGCCTGGTCTAGGACGTGAGCTTCTCAAGCTTAAGACACGGGTTCAAATCCCGTTGGGGCTAAATTTCCCTCTACGGAGATTGAGAAATTTATACCTATAGCCTTCGTAAGACTTTCTGCTATAGGTATTAAATTTCCCTAGCTTACAATAAGAAAAGTATACCGATAGCCCTCGAAAGACTTGCTACGAAGATGCGAAACTTTCTGCTATTGGTATTAACATTTTACCTCGCCGCATATTTTAATAAAAGGCGGCTCGGTATCAATTCGCAGACGCCCTTCGGGCTACGCTTTATGTTCACTCGCTTCGCTCGTTCCATAAAGCGTCTGCTCATTGAATTTTTCTCTTGCTTTTTATGTAAATTTTTACTACAATTAGAGTTAAGTAATTTTATTAAAAAGGAGAGCCGCATGAAAAAAAGAGTTTTTAAATTTATTTTCATAGGTCTATTTATTTTGCCTTTATTGAGCACTTTATTTGGATGTGAAGAATTAAAAACCACATTGGGCTTAAGTAAGAAGACGGCCAGGCCCATTAAGCCAACAATAACTTCTTCGCAGGCGCAAGGGCCAGTTGTTGCAAGGATTAATGATATGGTTATAGGTCAGGAAGAATTTGAACAAGAAATTGAGGCATATAATTTGCAGCCAGATGTTATTAAAGATCCCGAATTGAAAATTGATACAGTAGAAGAAAAAGAAAAATATTTAGATGGCATGATTGATAGGCGACTGCTTTATCATGAAGCATCAATAAGAGGGCTAGATAACGATAGGGATATCAAAGAAGCCTTAGAGAGGTTCAGGATGGCACTTTTGATAGCTAAAATCACAGAAGAAGAGACAAGGGATTTAGAGGTTTCTGAACAAGAAATAAAGGACTTTTACGAAAGAGAAGTAAAGGGTAATTACGGAGAAGCCGAAAGCCGTCAAGTTAGAGAGATACTATTTTCTACAAAAGAAGAGGCAGCAGCAGCATATATAGAATTGCTGCAAGGAGCTGATTTTGCTACAATTGCTACCAATCGTTCAAAGGCTGCAAGCCAGAAAAAAGCAGGAGATCTGGGTCCAATAACATATGGATCAAGAGGCCAAGAATTTGAATTTTTTGATAATGTAGTTTTTTCCCCTGCTTTAAAAGAAGGAGAGATAAGCAACATTTTTCAAGGGCCCCAAGGTTTTTATATAATTAAAGTTGAAAAGATTAATGCAGGTAAGCCCCTTGATCTTTCTGCAGAGCTTTCTGAAAGGATAAAGCTTGGTCTGCAGACCGATAAGGAAGAGAAGAAGATCCAAGCTATAATTGTTAAGTTAAGAGCCGGCCCTGGCATAAAGATTGAAAAAGTTTTAGAAAATATTAAATAATATGAAATTTAATTTTAGTCAGATAAAGATGTGGCCTTTTGCAATTGCTTTTCTTTTAGGATTCCTTGGAATCCTAACCATGAATGTATATCTTAATCGAAGAGAACAAGATATAGTCAATAACGTAGCGGAAAAATGGGGTTTGCGTGAGATCAGCGAAGTCTTAGTAGCAAAAGATGATATACCCACAGGAACTACTATCGATTCTAGTATGTTTGCTGCCAGTACATTGCCCAGGCAATATCTTATGGCAGGAGCAGTAAGCGCTCCAGAATATATTATAGGCAAGACGGCTGCAACAAAGATATTTAAAGGAGAGCAGATACTTTTAAGTAAGATAGGGACCCCCGAGCCGCAGGTTGGCGAAGTAGTTCAGGCAGGCTTGTCCGATAGATTGCCAAAAGGAAGCCGCGCCGTTACAGTTCAGGTAGATTCTCTTTCCCAGGATCTCAAGCCAGGAGATCATGTAGATGTTATAGCCTTTATACCGCTTCCTGGTACTGCTTCTGCAGACGGCAAGGAATCCAGTCAGATAATGACGGTTCCGATATTTCAGAATGTACTAGTTCTAAATAGTGGTGCTCAAGCTGCTGGTTCTTCTTCTGTAATCCTGGCTTTGCCTCCCCAAGAAGCTTCACTTATGATTTTTGCGCAGGAACACGTTAAGCTAAAGCTTCTTTTGCGTTCACCATACGATAACGAAATCGAACCGCCTGAAGTAATGACGCCTGAAAAGTTTAATTGGCTTATATTTGGACCACCGCCACCTCCTGCACCAGTTCCAAAAGAGATAGAGATCTATAGAGGCAAAGGAGGAGAAAGTAAGACTTCCACCGCGCCTGCTAGTTCTAGCAGCCCAGCAAAATGAGGAATGATATGATAAATAAATTAGTAGGGCATATATTAATTAGTATTCTTATTATTATCTCTTTTCAGGTAGGATATACCCAAGATGAACTTGCAATGCAGGAATCATTGGAGCTATCAGTAGGAGAGTTTAGGTCTGTAAAAGTAGACAATCCCAGCAGGGTTTCTATAGATGATCCAAATATTGCAGATATCAAAAATGCAACGGCTGAAGAAATTTTTATAGAGGCCAAAAGTGAGGGTATAACAGCCCTTCGCATTTGGAGCGAGGATGTAATTAAAAAGGTTGTTTCTATAAGTGTTCTTTCTGTAGATTTAAATTTGCTGCAAAAGAACATAACTAAGCTATTGCAGGACAACGAGCTTTTAAAGAATATTACCGTGGATATTGATAAAAATGCGCAGAAGATAACCTTAACGGGCTCCATAGAGCCAACCCAGAAAGAAAAATTTGATAAGATTGTTTCGGCCTTTCAAGATAGGATATCGAATTATGTCTTCGTTGCCCCTGAAAAAGGGCTCTTAGAGATTGATGTGCAGATTCTTGAACTTACAGAGGATGCTCAAAAGCAATTAGGTTTTAGCTGGGTAGATGCTTTACAATTTAGAGAGGAGCCGTATGGTTCTACCGGAGAAAGTGATTCAGGAGTACAGACAACGCTTAGTAAAACATCCAAGTTTGGCACATTGTTTCATGTTGCAGAATGGAGCAGGGATGCCCTGCATGTTAGATTGGGGCTTCTGGAGTCGGAAGGGAAACTAAGGATTTTATCAAGGCCAAAACTTTTGTGTCTTAGCGGGAAAGAAGCCAAGTTCACAGTCGGGGGTGAAGTGCCGATAATTTCCACTGTCATTACAACAGGAGGCGCAGGAGGCACAAGCGTAGAATATAAGGAGTATGGGATTATATTAAATATACAGCCGACATTAGACGAGGCAACAGGTGATATAAGGATTGTCATAAAGACAGAGGTAAGCGATGTCGTATTGGATACTTCAAAAGGGGCTGCGCAATCCAGCAGCACACTGATTGTTCCTGCATTTACCAAAAATATAGCACAGACAGAGCTGTATCTTAAAGATGAACAAACTATATTTATAGCAGGGCTTATAAAGAATAAAACCGATGAAGATATGGATAAGGTGCCGGGGCTCGCCCAAGTTCCAATATTAGGTGCCTTCTTCCGCTCAAAAAATAAAATCGGAGAAGATAAAGAATTGGTAATTTCAGTCACACCCAAGGTCGTGTCTAAGAGAGAATCAAGCTCGGATATCCAAGGCCAAGGACAAACAGATACAGAAGATGCTTATCTTGGTGAAATACCCACTAGGATGAGAAGCTATATATATTCTCTTAGGAATTTGATTAACAGGAATACAAAATACCCAAGCGTTGCACAGAATGCAGGGTATGAAGGCGTTGTGGGACTGGGTCTGCATATCCTTTCCACGGGTGAACTCAAGAATGTTGTTGTTTCTCAATCGTCAGGATCCAATCTGTTAGATAATGCTGCCCTAGAGGCAGTCCAATCGCTGCATCCATTCTGGCCTTTCCCTAAAGATTCAGGAATGAAAGACGTCTGGATAGATGTCCCCATTGTATTCAAATTAGAATAGAAGAAGCAAAATAAGAAAAATGGCCGACCCTAAAATTATCACAATATTTAGCACAAAAGGCGGAGTAGGAAAAAGTGTTTTAGCTGTTAATCTAGCCGCAACTCTGGCCAAGGATTTAGGTAAAAAAACGCTGTTAATAGATCTAGATATGCAGGCAGTTGGCGATATATCCAGCATGCTTAATATCAATCCGCAAAAGACACTGGGTAATTATTTAGATTTCCTGAAAAAGAAATCCCAGGATCCTAAAAACACTCAAGAATTAGATATATCAAGCTTAGTGCTTAAGCATTCAAGCGGACTAGATTTTATAGCAGCAATACTAAGGCCCAGACAGGCTCCGCATATTGAATCGACATATATAAGAGAAGCACTGTTGCATTTTGCAAAGAACTATGAGTATGTAATTGTTGACGCTGGCAAAACATTCACAGAGGTACTCCTTTCTTCCTTTAGCGTCTCTAACTTAATCTTGATGGTTTTGACTCCGGATATCTTGTCGATATACCAGACAAAATGGTCTTTGGATGTTTTACAGACCTTGCACCTGCCTTTAAAAATGGTAAGGGCAGTTTTAAATAGGTCACATAGTATCGGAGGCGTTGATTGGCAGGAGGTTCATTCTGCATTACCAGTTGATGTCATCTCTTATGTGCCTTCTGAAGGAAAGGCAATGGGTTTGGCCGTTAATAGGAAGATTCCCATTGTAATCGATGCGCCTCGAACAAGGGCAGCGGTGGCAATGAAACAATTGGCCAATGACTTAATAAAGAAAGAAGACTTATTTGTTAAGCAGCAGGACCTGTCTAATCTTAAAATGGGTGTTCCAGAGAACTTATCTACGGGTGTAAGCTTCTGGCTGTCTAGTAATCTTACTGAGCCACTGGCAGAGATTAAAGAGACAAAGGGTGATGAGATAATAGAGCTCAAAAAAAGAGTACACGAGAGGATTCTCTTAGAGCTAAATTTGAAGCACATGGATCTGAAGATGATGAGTAGTCAGCAGGCGGAAGAATTAAAAAAGAGGACAGAGCGGGCAATTTCAAATGCGCTGGCAGAAGAGACAAACTCTTTGATTGATTCTTTTGAAGTGCGCAGGCTCCTGATTAAAGAGATTAGCGATGAGGCATTAGGCCTGGGCCCCTTAGAGGATCTCATAAATGATGCAGCTATTTCAGATATCTTGGTTAATGGCAAAAACCAGATTTATATTGAACGCCATGGCAAATTAGAGCTAACAACAAAGAGGTTCATTTCTAATGAGCAGGTAAGACAAGTCATTGAGCGTATTATAGCTCCATTAGGCAGGAGAATAGATGAGTCTACGCCAATGGTAGATGCCAGACTTTCTGATGGTTCACGTGTTAATGCAATTATTCCGCCTCTTTCATTAGTGGGTCCGACACTTTCAATAAGAAAGTTCGGCCGCGAGCGCTATAATATTGATGACCTGATACAACTTAATACGTTAACTGATTCGATGAAGGATTTTATCAAGGCCTGCGTTGCCTCAAGGAAGAATATTGTTGTTTCAGGAGGAACTGGTTCCGGAAAGACTACGGTCTTAAATGTGCTTTCAGCTTTTATTCCAGAAAATGAGCGCATAATTACCATAGAAGATGCCGCAGAATTACAATTAAAGCAGGATCACTGGGTAAGGCTTGAGTCAAGGCCGCCAAACATAGAGGGTAGAGGTGCTGTTAGCTCCAGGGATCTATTCCGAAACGCCCTTAGAATGAGACCTGATAGGATTGTAATAGGAGAATGCCGTGGTGCAGAGTCGCTTGATATGTTGCAGGCAATGAACACAGGCCACGATGGCTCTATGACAACCATACATGCCAATTCAACCCAGGATGTTTTATCTCGCCTTGATTCAATGATTCTGATGAGCGGGGCAGAGCTGCCCATCCGTGCCATACGAGAAATGATTTCTTCGGCAATACACATAATCATTCATACCTCAAGGCTTTCTGATGGTTCACGTAAGGTTATGCAGATTTCAGAGCTAACAGGCATGCTAGATGATGTCCATATAGGCCTTAAGGATATATTTATCTTCAAGCAAACTGGCATTGATGAAAAAGGCAGTTGTCTGGGTAGTTTCCAGCCTACTGGTTACATACCTACCTTCGTAGAAGACTTTAAGGTCCGGGGCATATCTTTTTCACCGGATATGTTTAAGGTCCGCGCATGAAGGTTGTAAATGCCACCCGAAATACCACCATTTCAGAAAACACCACAATAGCTAAAACTCTATCCTCAAGAACAAAAGGCTTATTGGGTAGAGATTTCCTCGATAAAGGCAGCGCCCTAATACTAGATCCCTGTAATAATATTCACACTCTTTTTATGCGCTTTAATATAGATGTAATATTTTTAAATAGAAATAATATAGTTGTAGGATTAGTAAAAAATATTAAGCCATTTAGAATAAGCCCCATATTTTTCTCTGCAAAACTTGCAATAGAGCTTCCCTCTAATACCATCCAATCTACTCAAACTCGGATAAAAGACCTGATAAAATTTATTTAACAGTAATTTATAATTATACTGTTATAATTTATTATGATATAATTATAAAACATATAAAATTTGATTTAGATCAAGGGATAGATAACAAGCTTTTACAAATGAACAGGTTAGAAACTTTGGAAAAAAAGACCTTTTCCTATCTTCACAGCATGTTTATATTGCTTGTTACTGCTTATTATCTTGAGCCTGCCATTTTCAACTCCTATTTTTCAATTTCCTTTCGTAAGTCCTATTTAGGCATAGCCACTCTTGTTGTTCTCATCGTAATAAGAATTTGTTTTTATAGTGGGGTATATGGATTTATAGTTGAGCTTGTAAGTGGCCAAGAAATAATTTTCTCAATAGACAGATTTAAGAGCAACCTGAGAGAATACTATAAAATGTATATTCTGCTTGCAATCATACCGGTTTTAATATATTTTTCTCTATTTTTATCTTCTTCTGATTTTGGTATCTCTTTTATCAGCGTTACTACCATGCTGGATGTTTTAGTCTTATTTATAATATCCTATTTCATTATTTACAAAAAATATATTAAGGCCTTGCGGATTCCTGTAAAAGAGCCTGTAATAAATGCAAAAGTAATCTATACCCTTATTTTCATTTCAGCAACTAGTATAATCCTCGTAAAATTAGCAATATTCTCAGAGAGCCGAGAGCCATATTTTCACTTGTACAGGGTAGTAATTTTCCTTTTGAAATATGCTCATTTTTTCACATTTATTTATATTTCTCTATTGGTGCTTGAAAGCCATAGTGAGATTAAGAGGCAGCTTTGTTCAGAAAGAGAGCTATTTCTTATAGCTCCTCCAAGCACAGCAGTTGTCCCTGCGATAGTCTCTTGGGCTTGGCGTTTCTACCCGCCTGTCTTTGTTGTCTTAAGGGCATTAACCCCAAAATACTACAAAATTAGAGAATTTAACCAGGTAATTTGGAGAGAGAGGTATTATCAGGCAAACAAGCTAGTTGCTATTACCTGTTTTACCTCAAATAGCCCAGAGGCCTACAAGATAGCAAAGGAGTTTAAAAAACGTGGTTCTAAGGTAGTTATGGGAGGGCCTCATGTTAGCTTTCTTTCAGATGAGGCCTTGGAGTATTGTGATAGCGTTGTTATAGGCGAAGCAGAAGGCGTTTGGGAGGATGTTTTAAGGGACTATGAATCCGGAGTTCTCAAGAAGAAGTATGTAGGTCCAGTGCTTAAGGATTACTATAAGAAGACCGTCAGAGAAATGCAGGCCTTGCCAGCTAAAATAGTTTCAAGATGCATCGAGACAGGCCGAGGTTGTAAGTTTAATTGCTTTTTCTGTGCAATACCAGGTATATGCGGAAGTCAAATACGTAAAATTCCCGTACCTGATATTATTTCTATTGTTGCCAAGGCCAGACAAGAACAAAAGACCTTCCTGTTTTTAGATAACAATATATATTCCGAACCATTTTATGCAAAAGAGCTTTTTAAGGCATTAATACCGCTTAAGATTAAATGGGCTGGCTCTTGTAGCATCGATATGGCCAAAGATGACGAGGCATTGCGCTTAGCAAGATTAAGCGGATGCAGGCAGCTGCTTCTTGGGTATGAGATATCAAATTCTTCTGTTGAAAAGTCAAGAGGTGGAAAGTTCTCTCTGGCGGATGATTATAGGAGATTGACCAGGAAGATATACAAAGCCGGGATTAGTATTAAGGCACATTTTATTTATGGCTTTGATAGCGATGGTATAAGGGCTTTTTTCAATTTATGGAAATTCTGCCTGTCTCTTTTTCCTTTCTTTACGATAATTAGTTTTCTAACTCCTCTTCCTGGCTCAAAGCTTTTTAATGAGATGCTAAGGGAGAGGCGATTGGTAAATTTTAACTGGCGTAATTATAGCCTAACAACATTTGTTTTTAAACCCAAGCACATAAACATTGCAGTATTTAACTGGCTTTATCCAGTTGTTTGCTTGTGGTTTTTGGGAACAACATCAATGGGCGGGCAGTTTTTATTTTTAGGCCTAATTTTATATTACACGAAAATGATTAGGAGGATATAGTATACAAATTATTTAAAAAACATTTCTAGGGGTACATTATTTGAGCCTTTTGTAGACAAAATCAGTCTTTAATAAGGCATTTATCACAAGGCAGAAGGCTATTAGAAAGATGTCGTTTTGTATGTCATTATATATTGGCCAGATGAAATTCTGTATGACAATTATTGAAATTATGGCATATCTTAGGATTCTGTCTGAATGGTAGATAGCATCAACTAATGATGGAATGCTATATCGCTGGCTGTATATTTCACAGATTTGAAACAGGGTTTTATTTGTAAGTTCTTGGCCTTGGAAATCGCTAGAGATTATACTCCTTGAAATTTGCGCAACCAGTTGTTTTCTCTTGTGCCTAAGCCTTGTTGAGATAAGGTATAATAATAAAGTAATTAATAATATTATTAAGAAATAGTTAGAAGCTATTCCTATTATTAAGGTTGCCAGAATTAGAAAATATAATATTTTTTGTTTTAAGATATGATTTGTCAGTTGGCTGGATAATTTATTAGTGTTTTCATCATTTTTTAGCCTTGTTTTAAGTTCTGATTGATTAAGCAGGAAAGAGAACCATTGATAAACTTTAGAATCTACCATGATAGAGCTAATCAGGGCTTCAATATTACTGATGTTTTCCTGTTGGGTGGTAGGCATAAGTTTTTTTAAGCTTTTATTATTTATAATTCTACAATGTTTATTTACTATTTACAAGCTCAAAATTTAAGATATTGCTAATGTAGTTAGATATAAAAATGTTAATGGTATAATACATGCAAGAAAACATAAGAAAAGAACTCATTCTAATATCACCTAAATGCGGGGGTTTTATTGTTAGAAATCTAGGAATTTTAATCTCAAGAATGTTGTATCCTATGTCCCTCTATACCATTGCTGCCATTACACCCAAGGATTATAAGGTGCGAATTTTTAATGCTAAGACCATTTGGCTCAAAAGGGATTATCCTAAAGGGGCGCTTGTAGGCATTACA
>JBFZAD010000184.1:0-20338 GCA_041309125.1 Candidatus Omnitrophota bacterium | reverse complement strand
TATTCCCTTTCTTTTAATGCATATAAAAATACCAATAATTGCAAAAATATAAATAAATACATTGAAGTCAATATATGACATTGCATTCAAATTGACAAAACTAAAATGTTTTAGATTATATGCCTGATGTAGCAAAAAAGGTAAGTATAATAAAAAGGCAAATAACATCTTAAATGAATATGAAAAAATCTTTTTGTTAAACAATCCATAAATTAAAATACTAAATAAAAAAAACCAGCCCACTTGAGTGTGAGTAAAAAAGCAGGCCGTTAATAAAAGCACAAAAGCAATATTCTTATTTTTCTCTAATGCAATAATTCCCAATAAACAGAATATCATTGCTAATGAAAAAGCCACAATATTTGTTGTTTCTAGATAGAAATAATAGCTGCTTGAGGCCAAGAGAACACTAAAAAAAGCAATTCTCTTAGTAAACAATTTCTGACAAAAGACCCAAATAGCAAGCAACGTCAGAGGAAACATAAGGGAACTAAAAAGCCTTGCGATAGACAACTTATCAAGGCCTAACTTATAAAACCCTAACATCAATATATGCAGAAGCGGCGGGTAGAGATGGGGTCTTCCTACGGGCGCATTTTCCCAGAAAGCAGTTGTTACTAGCCCGCCTGCACGATCAAACCCCAACATAACTGACAAATGATAGTAGATATCTAAAAAAGTCGGTAGGAGCGTCCATTTAGCAATTTGTATAATCAAACAAGAAATTATCAAGGCAAAAGAGTAAATACCCCAAGATAGCTTTCTATTTTGTTTTTCTAACAGATCATTCATAGTTAACCTTTAATAGACATAAACCCTTTGCCGGTGCAGTTTGGCCAGAAAGCTTTCTATCATGACTATCAAGTATTTTTTTTATATCAATCTTTTTGCCATTGCCTATCATAACTAATGTACCTACGATATTTCGTACCATTTTATACAAAAATCCATCTGCCTCAATATCAAAATGCAAAAAGTCATTATTTTTCGTAATCAATAACTTCTTTATAGTCCTTACTGCACTTCTTCCCTTCTTGTCTTGAGCCTGGAAAGATTTAAAGTTATGCCTTCCTAACAATACCTTAGCCTGTCTCTTCATCAAATTAATATCCAGCCTATATGGGTATTTCCAGACATATCTGTGCAAAAAGGCATCCGAGTATTCTCTATTTAATACTGTATACCTATAAATCTTTGATTTCGCAGAAAAACGGCTATGAAAACCCAAAGGAACTTCTTGCATATTACTAATTACAATGGTATCGGGAAGATAGGTATTTAACGCACGTTGAATATTTTTAAGGGGGAGCTTTGAATTGGTTTTAAAATTTGCAACCTGCCCCTTGGCATGTACTCCGGCATCAGTTCTACCAGAGCCAATGAGTATAATCTTTTCTTGGAGTATTTGTTGGAGGGTTTTTTCTATCTCTTCTTGGATAGTTTTGAGCTTGGAGCCTGGGGCCTGAGGCTTGTGGCCTTTCTGAGCCTGCCACCCAGCGAACCTAGTGCCATCATACTCAACTTCTATGAGGATATTACGCATTCGGCAATCTGTACTGCATTAGTTGCAGCACCTTTTCGCAGATTATCTGCAACAACCCAAAGCCAGATGCCATTTTTCACATAGGGATCACGACGGATTCTGCCAACAAAGGTGTCATCCTTACCTTCTACATCTTTGGGCATTGGATATAAACCCTTTTTTGAATCGTCTATAACAACTATACCTGGTGATTTAAAAAAGATACCTCTAATCTTATCAATATCAATCTCTTTTTTAGTCTCAACATAAACTGACTCCGAGTGGCCAGTCCTTACCGGCACCCTCACAGTGGTTGAGGAGATCTTGATCTTATCATCATGCATAATCTTATGGGTCTCTTTTATTAGCTTCCATTCCTCGCTGGTATAATCATAATCGCTAAATCCTCCTATATGAGGAAATACATTATAAGCCAACTGCTGCGGCATTGCTTTTTCAACATTTACATTTACATCCTTGTAGCCGCCAGATCCAATTGCAATATTCTCATTCTTTAATTGCTCAACAGCAGATCTGCCAGCTCCTGATGAAGCCTGTAAAGTAGTAACAATTACCCTCTTAATGCCCGCCTTTTTATAGATAGGCCATAATGCAACTACCATTTGAATAGTAGAACAATTTGGATTTGCAATTATGCCTTTATGCTTCTTTACATCCTTTGCATTAACTTCAGGTACAACCAATGGCACTTTTGGGTCCATCCTGAAATCTGCACCATTATCAATAACAACAGCACCTGCTTTAACTGCAAATGGCGCATAAGTTACAGCTGCACCCTTTTCTCCTTCGGTACCTGCAAATAGCGCAATATCTATGCCCTTAAATGAATCATTAGAAATTGCAGATACATTATACTTTCTTCCATCAACATCAATTTCTCTCGAAGAGCGAGCAAAAACCTTCAATTCATTTACAGGGAAATTACGTTGCGCTAAAACCCGCAGCATCTCTTCCCCAACTGCACCAACACCTACTACTGCAACATTATATTTTTTCATAGCGTATAGCGGATAGCGGATAGCGTTTAGCGTATAGCCTAACATCTACCGATCTCCAAATTAAGATTTTTGCTTTTTTGCTGAAGCGAGCATTAGAAAATTTTTGCCAAAAGTGCACAGGGATTTACCGCAGTGCACGGCAAAAATTTTCAGCGAGCGGAAGCAAAAAAAAAAAGCAAAAATTATTAAAAATAACTCTACTACTATTAGACCAAATTCTTAATTACTAAATCACCGACTTCACTAGTTGAATAGCCCATCTTGCCTGCAGCTAAACTTTTAATCTTCGTCTTTACAATCTTGATTGCTGCATCTTCAACTAACTTTGCGGCCTTTGCCTCTCCTAATACTTCCAAAAGCATACTTAGAGCACATATTGCAGCCAATGGATTAATGACATTCTTGCCTGTATATTTAGGTGCAGAGCCTCCAATAGGCTCAAACATTGATACCCCTTCCGGATTAATATTGCCGCCTGCAGCGATTCCCATGCCACCTTGAACCATTGCGCCTAAATCAGTAATGATATCTCCGAACATATTATCGGTAACAATCACATCAAACCACTCCGGGTTCTTCACAAACCACATAGTTGTTGCATCAACATGCGCATAATCAGTTTTGACATCCGGGTATTCTTTTGCCACATCATAAAATGTGCGCTCCCACAAATCCCAGGCATAGGTTAATACATTGGTTTTACCGCAGAGCGTGAGCTTCTTACCCTTGTTGCGCTTCCTTGTATATTCAAATGCATAACGAATACAGCGCTCAACGCCACGTCGGGTATTATAAGATATTTGTATTGCCACCTCATCTTTTGTACCCTTGTTTTGAAATTCACCCATTCCCTTATACAGGCCTTCAGAATTTTCACGTATCACTACAAAATCTACATCCTTTTCTAGCTTTTCCTTCAAAGGACAAAATTCACTATTGTATAATTTAACTGGGCGTAAGTTTATATATTGATCCAACCCAAAACGCAGCCTTAACAATATCCCCTGCTCTAATATACCTGGCTTTACATCAGGATGACCAATAGCACCCAAATAAATTGCAGACATCCCCTTTAATTCCTTAAGTGCTCCATCTGGCAAGACCTCTTTGGTCCGCAGATACCTCTCTCCTCCAAAATCATACTTTATTAACTCATACTTAAAGTTGCACTTTTCTGCCACTGCCTCTAAAACCTTCAGGCCCTCATTTACCACCTCTGGCCCTGTACCATCACCTGGAATAACTGCTATTCTGTATTTCTTATCCTCGTTTTTCATCTGTCCCTATCCATTTCATTAATCCCCCAGCTGCAACTATTCCCTGCATGAATTCTGGGAATTTTTGCGAGTAATATGTCTTATTCTGGGTTAAATTCTTAATCTGTCCCTTTTCTAACTCTATTTCTAACTCATCTCCTGCACGAATCTCATCAACTTCCTTTAACTCTAATATAGGTAAGCCTATATTTATTGCGTTTCTATAAAAAATCCTGGCAAAACTCTTTGCAATTACACAGGAAACACCGGCTCCCTTAATTGAAATCGGCGCATGTTCTCGAGAAGATCCGCATCCAAAATTCTTGCCTGCAACTATTATATCACCTTTAGCTACTTTGCTGGCAAAATCTTTATCAGCATCTTCCATACAATGCTTACCCAATTCCACTGGATCGATAGTATTCAAGTAGCGTGCAGGAATTATTTCATCCGTGTTAACATCATCTCCGAATTTGTATGTTTTTCCCTTAAGTTTCATGTTCGAATTTGCTGAAGGTTCGTATTGCGTAGTGCGTACTGCGTACAGCGTTATTTTTTACGCAATACGCATAACGCAATACGCACGACGAATCACCCTATTTCATCTGGATGAACAATTTTGCCTTTAATCGCTGAGGCAGCTGCTACTGCTGGGCCTGATAAGTAGACTTCGCTTTTGGTATGGCCCATTCTGCCTACGAAATTCCTGTTTGTAGTAGCTAGTGCACGTTCTCCTTCTGCTAATATTCCCATGTGACCCCCTAAACAAGGGCCACAGGTTGGAGTTGTTACAACTGCACCTGCCTTGATAAAAGTTTCAATCAGGCCTTCTTCTATTGCCTGTAAATATATATTCTGTGTTGCCGGAATAACTATACAGCGTATGCTTGAATTAATCTTCTTGCCTTTTAAAATCTTTGCTGCAATTCTTAAATCAGTTATCCTACCATTTGTGCACGAGCCAATCACAACCTGGTCAATCTTTACATTCTTAACCCTACTAACTGGCTTAGAGTTGCTGGGCAAGTGCGGCAATGCCACCTGCGGTTCCAGCTTAGACACATCATACTCTCTTACTTCTGCGTATTTGGCATCTCTATCAGATCGCAGTTGGCTCCAGGCTTCAAGCTTCAGGCCCCAGGCTTTCTTGCTTGCAGCCTGTAGCTTGTGGCTTGTAGCCCTGATGTATTCAAGAGTTATGTTATCAGGATCAATTATCCCAGACTTACCACCCGCTTCAATCGCCATGTTGCAAATAGTCATGCGATCTTCCATTTCTAGACGATGAATCGCTTCGCCTGTAAACTCCATTGCCTTATATAATGCACCATCAACACCGATATCGGCAATGGTTGAAAGGATTATATCCTTACCTGAAACCCATTTTTTTAGCCTTCCATAATAAACGAACTTTATTGTCTCTGGAACCCTAAACCAGCACCTGCCGGTAATCCAACTTGCTGCCAAATCAGTTGATCCTACACCAGTTGAAAATGCACCAAGCGCTCCATAGGTACAGGTATGAGAATCTGCTCCTATAACCAAATCACCTGGTTTCACTAAGCCCAATTCGGGTAATAACGCATGCTCAATACCCATAAACCCTAGTTCAAAATAGTTAGTTATATTATATTTATTAGCAAAGTTTTTAAGCAACTTTGCCTGATTTGCACTTTTTAGATCTTTGGCAGGTACAAAATGATCAGGCACAAGAACTATTTTTTCTTTATCAAAGACTTTATCTTTTCCAAATGCCTCGAATTCCTGAATAGCCAAAGGTGCAGTAATATCATTACCCAAGGCCAAATCTATCCTAGCCCAAATAAATTCATTCGGATGGATATCTTTCTTATCTGTATGAGCCAGTAATATCTTTTCGGTAATTGTGTAAGGCATTGTTTGGTTATCCGGTTATCCGGTTATCCGGTTATCCGGTTATCCGAGATACTTCTTCACAGCGAGAGTTGCATTATGCCCACCAAATCCTAAAGAATTTGACAAGGCAACAGAAACTTCTGTCTTTCTGGCCTTATTCGGGACATAATCTAAATCGCATTCAGGATCCGGAAATTCGTAGTTTATTGTAGGCGGGACGTAATCATTCTTGACAGCCAAGCAACATATAATAAATTCAATGCCGCCTGCTGCACCCAAGAGATGGCCGGTCATTGATTTAGTAGAGCTTACCATAACTTTTTTAGCATATTCACCTAAAACCTTCTTAATAGCTAAACTCTCAATTTTATCATTTAATTGAGTAGAGGTGCCATGGGCATTGATATAGTTAACATCCTTAGGGCTCAAATCTGCATCTTTTAATGCCGCACTCATTGCACGCGCTGCGCCATCGCCTTCAGGATCAGGTGCAGTGATATGATACGCATCTGCGCTCATACCATAACCTACTAACTCCGCATAGATCTTTGCATTTCTTCTTTTGGCATGCTCTAATTCTTCTAAGACTACAACACCAGATCCTTCTGCCATAACAAAGCCATCTCTTTTTGCATCAAATGGCCTTGAGGCCTTCTGGGGCTGGTCATTCCTGGTAGAAAGCGCCTTAAGAGCGCAAAAACCACCAACTCCCATTGCAGTTATGCAGCTTTCTGTCCCGCCGGCTACCATTACATCGGCGTCTGCTCGCTGAATAATACGAAAAGCTTCTCCAATAGAGTGATTTCCAGAAGCACAGGCAGTAGTAATACACAAATTAGGTCCCTTAAGGCCATAATTTATACCAATCATACCTGCTGCCTCATTGACTATAAGCATAGGTATTAATAATGGCCTTATCCTGGAAGGGCCTTTCTGAAGAAACTGTGAAGTCTGTTCTTCTATAATGCGCAGGCTCCCTATTCCAGAACCCACAACCACTCCTATTCTGGTACAATCTTCTTTTCCAAGCTCCAGATTACTATCTTTGATTGCCTGACCAGCAGCAACTATAGCAAACTGAACAAAACGCTCCATTCGCCTAACATCTTTAGAATTAAAGTGTTCTTCGGGGTTAAAATCCTTGACCTCTCCAGATATGCGCGAATCAAATCCTTCTGAATTAAACTGGGTAATACTTCCTATGCCACTCTTACCTTCGAGAGAGGCCTGCCAGAAAGATTTTGCATCATTGCCTATCGGAGTCAAAGCTCCCAAGCCCGTTACAACTATTCTTCTTTTATCTTCACACATATTGTTATTCAATAACAAATACCCCGACTTCTTAAGAGTCGGGGGATTTTATATGAATTTTATTTATTTTCTTCTACTTTTTTGCAGTCTTTTCCTCAATATATTTGATTGCCTCACCAACGGTTGTCATCTTCTCTGCATCTTCATCCGGTATCTCTATTCCAAACTCCTCTTCAAGCGCCATAACTAACTCTACGGTATCAAGTGAATCTGCACCTAGATCATCAATAAAAGAAGCTGTTTCAGTAACCTCTTCTGCCTTTACGCCTAATTGCTCTGCTATTATTGACTTTATCTTATCACCTACTGCCATTTTTTTCCTCCTTGTTATCCGCTAGAACGCATATGCTTTATGATTTATGCAATATTTTGCGCTTTTGCGCCTGCCAACTGAAGGCAGGGTTACAACATAACCATTCCACCATCAATTATAATAGTCTGACCTGTTATGTAATCAGAATCAGAACTTGCTAAAAATGAGCACAACCTTGCAACTTCAACTGGCTTTCCAAACCTGGCTAATGGTATTGACGCAAACATCTTATCCTTTAAATCCTGAGGAAGCTTTGCCGTCATATCAGTTTCTATAAAACCTGGTGCAATTGCATTAACGCAGATATTCCTGCTTGCAAGCTCTTTTGCAGCTGTTTTAGTTAGCGCAATAATTGCGGCTTTGCTTGCTGCATAGTTTGCCTGACCGGGATTACCTATTATGCCAATGATCGAAGCGATATTAACCACCTTACCGCTTTTTTGCTTAAGCATCACCTTGCTTGTAGCCTTTAAACAATTGAATGTGCCTTTTAGATTAACATCTAAAACACTCACCCAATCCTGTTCTGACATTCGAAGCAATAAACCATCTTTAGTGATGCCAGCATTGTTTACTAATATATCAATCTTAGAAAATTTGTCAAGAATTTTATTTATTAAATCCTGAACCTGGTTAAAATCAGTAACATCAACCTTAAAGCTCAAGGACCTTCTGCCCATATCTTCGATGAGCCTTGCTGTCTCATTTGCCTGCTCAAGATTGACATCGCAGATTACGATATCCGAGCCCTCCCTAGCGAATTCCATTGCAATCTCTTTTCCTATGCCCCTTGCTGAACCAGTAATTAAAGCAACCTTTCCCTTTAGCTTATCTGACATCGTCTTTGCCCTCTATGTTTATTACGCTTTTTGTCGGATCTATCCTACGCATAAGGCCTCTTAAAACCTTACCAGGCCCTATCTCTATAAAATTATCTACTCCCTGAGAAATCATAAAAGAAATACTATCTAACCAAAGCACAGGCGAATATAACTGTTTTTCTAGATTCTCCCTAATTTCATCCTGTCTTACATGTGGCTTGGCATCAAAATTACTTACAACGGGTATCTGTGCGTCTTGTATCTTTGTATTAGACAATACGGCCTTAAAATCTCCTGCAGCCTCCTTCATGAAGCTAGAATGAAATGCGCCTCCAACTTCAAGAAATATTGCCTTTTTCGCACCTTTTTCTTCTGCATGCCTTTTTATGATTTCTAAATTCTTAACTGCACCAGAAACTACAATCTGTTCTGCGGAATTTATATTTGCAACTTCAACGCCATCCTGCTTGCAGAGATCTTCTACTATTCCAAGCGGCAGCCCAATTATCGAAACCATAGAGCCAGAGCTTTTTAAGGCAGCTTTTTGCATAAGCTCTGCGCGTCTTCTTACAAGAAATACCGCGTCTTCAAAGCTTAAAGCACCGGATGCTACAAGTGCCGTATATTCACCAAGGCTTAAACCTGCTGCAAACTTTGGAATATTGTTGTTAGAGCTATTCTTTAAGCTCATCAAGGCTGCAATGCTTGCCAAGAGTATTGCCGGCTGACAATTATCTGTTCTGGTAAGTTCTTCTTGAGGCCCTTCAAACATCAACTTAGAAAGGCTAAATTCTAATATCTCATCGGCCCTCTTAAAGATTCCCTCAATATCTTTAGAACCTTCATAAAAATCCCTGGCCATTCCGATATATTGAGCGCCCTGGCCTGGAAATAAATAAGCTGTGTTTGACATATTTGTAATTACCACCTAATCACAATGGCTCCCCACACCAGGCCACCGCCAAAGGCATCAAGAACAACTATATCGCCATTCTTTATCCTGCCACTGGTTACTGCATCACAAAGAGCAACAGCACTTGAGGCTGAAGACATATTCCCGTATTTCTCTATATTTAAAAATACCTTCTCTTCGCTAAGCCCTAGCTTTTTTGCAACTGCCATTAAGATTCTTATATTGGCCTGATGAGGTATTATAAGATCCACATCCTTACATTTAAGCTTAGCCTTTCCAAGCGCGATATTGGCTGCATCTGCCATGAATTTTACAGCTACCTTAAAAAGTTCATTTCCTTGCATTTTTATATAATGAAGCCTCTGATCAACTGTTTCATGCGTTGCAGGATTTAATGAACCTCCTGCGGGAAGAAATAATAGATCTCCGTAATTCCCGTCGCTTGCCAAATAAGTAGAAAGTATCCTCCCTGTTTCTGATTCACCCATGACACATGCCCCAGCGCCATCACCAAATAATACGCAGGTATTCCTATCCTGCCAATCGGTTATAGTTGAAAGCGTTTCAGCCCCTATTACCAGCACCCTCTTTGCATTACCTGCGGCAATAAAATTACGAGCAGTTACAATTGCGTAAATAAATCCTGCACAGGCAGCGCTGACATCGAAACAACATGCATTCTTAGCGCCTATTGCACGCTGTACAATGCAGGACACAGAAGGAAACTGCATATCGGGCGTAATAGTAGCAGCAATAATAAGATCTATATCAATAGCCTCTAGATTTGCCCTCTTTAAAGCTTGTTTACTCGCATTGATTGCCAGGGTACTTGTACTCTGCCCCTTTTCAATAAGGCGCCTTTCTTTTATGCCTGTTCTTGTAGTTATCCACTCGTCTGAAGTATCAACCATCTTCTCCAAATCCTGGTTAGTCAAAACCCGATCCGGCAGATAAGAACCAACTGAAATTATACCTATATTTTTTTTCATAGTCTAGGCGCCAATTGATTTAATTGACTCAATTATATTGGCATTTACTCCCATTTCTACTTCAGCCTTTGCAACACGTATTGCATTCTTAATAGCCTTACTGGAAGACCTGCCATGGCCAATGATTACAACGCCATCAATCCCCAAAAGCGGAGCACCGCCATATTCAGAATAGTCTAAATCCTTTTTGAATTTTCGTAAAGACCTTCTCAAGATTAAAGTCGCAATCTTATTCATGAAACTCTTCAATAATTCCCTTTTTAGGAATTCACCTATTGTCTCTGAAACGCTCTCTGCAACTTTAAGAGCAACATTTCCTACAAAACCATCGCAGACTATCACATCTACCTTGCCAGAAAAAATATCCTTTGCCTCTACATTGCCTACAAAATTAAGCTTGCTTTTCTCAATAAGAGCATATGTATCTTTAATAAATTCTGTTCCTTTTGTCTGTTCTTCTCCGATATTTAAAATCCCGACCTTTGGATTCTTATACTGCAGAACAAATTCAAAATAAGAGCATGCCATAACGGCGTATTGCAAAAGATGCAAAGGCTTTGCATCGATATTTGCTCCAACATCAATAAGTAGTGCTACATTCTTTAAGGTAGGTACAACCAGGGCTATACCTGGCCTCTCTATCCCCGGCAATAACCCCAAGGTAAGCGTTGCAGCACAAACAACTGCACCAGTATTGCCGGCGCTAAAGAATGCTTGGGCTTCGTTTTCTCTTAATAGCTTGATCCCGACAGTAATAGATGAATCTCTTTTCTTTCTAATACTAACGGTAGCAGGCTCATCCATACCTATTACCTCTGAGGCATGTCTGATACTAACACTAGCCGGAGGATTTTTTATCTTCTTAAGCTCATCTCTGACTCTATTTTCTGGCCCTACGAGAATAATATCTACTCCGTATTCTCTAGCTGCCAGACACGCCCCTTCCACTACTACTGACGGCGCATGATCTCCACCCATTGCATCTACTGCTATCTTCATATTATTGATTAATTATTATTTTGGTTAATAACTAACTTGGTTTTTTCTTTTTGTCTTTCTTCTCTTTAATTTCTACTACCTGCTCACCCTTATAAGTTCCGCAGACAGGACAAACCCTATGAGGCAATTTGGGAGTCTTGCATTGAGGGCATAAAAAAAACATAGAGGTTTTTAACTTCCAATGCGTACGTCTTTTTCTGCTCCTTGAGGTTGAATGTCTTCTTTTAGGTAATGCCATAGTCTTTCTCCATTTTAGATAGTTCTGTTAATAAAACACTAAAGAATATTATTTATCACATCAGATTTCCTGCATTTACAGCTAGAATTGTTTAAATTTGTGCCACAATTCTGGCACAATCCCTTACAGTCCTCTCTGCACAATGGCTTAAACGGCAAAGAAAAGATAATCTCTTCTTTAATCTCGTGCTTGGGATCTATTATTCTTGTGTCCTTATTTAATAGATACCTTAACTTAAAATTCTTATCTAAATCAATACTGTATTCCTTCAGACATCTTGCGCAAGTAGGCCCTATCTTTGATCTAAGATGTATATCCAGGTCTAATAGGTCTCTGCTCTTGCTGATACGGGCATAAACCTCCACCGGCTCGATAAATTTAACATCTTCTATCAGCAAAGCAACTTCATCTATATCCCATATTTCAGACAGCTCAAGACCTTCATCCCCAACTTTTAAAACATCTATTTTCATACTTGGACTAGCTCTTGAATCTATCTTCCATATTTTTTTTAACAAACTGGGGTACAAAATTAGAAAGGTCTGCGCCTAGAGAAGCAGCCTCTTTAAGCAGCTTGCTTGAAACATAGCTGTATGACTCAGATGGCATCAAGAAGATTGTCTCAATGCCTCCATTAAGCTTTCTGTTGGTGAGTGCCATTTGAAACTCATATTCAAAATCAGAAATCATTCGCAGGCCCCTTATAATAACATTTATTTTCTTCTTTCTGGCATAATCTACGACAAGCCCGTCAAAGCTTTCTATCTTAACGCCTTTTAAGCCCTTTGTCGCCTTAGTTACCATATCTATCCTCTCAGAAATAGTAAAGGTAGGCCTTTTGTGCGGATTATGTGCAACTGCAACAGTCACTTCGGGGAATATCCTGACTGCGCGCTTAATCAAATCAATATGGCCAAAGGTAATCGGGTCAAATGTCCCAGGATATATTGCCTTTTTATTAGAATTTTTCACACCTGCCTCAATTTATGCTAAAAAATCCGGTTCTTAAATAGCCTTTCTATAAAAGAAAAGTGCTGTATCTTTATAGTCTACTTTTCGATACAGCTTAAATTCACCATGAGCATCTGGAAGCTCATCTCTTCTATGGGCCTGAATAATTACCAAACCGAATTGCGTTACTATATCATACTGACTTAAGGTTTGCAAGGTTTTTTTTGCAAGCTGCCCATAATACGGTGGGTCAAGAAAAATAAAATCAAAAGAGCTTCCCCTTCTATGAAAATCACATATTGCTCTTGAAGAATCGCAATGAAACACACTTATTTTCTCGCTAACTTCTTTAGCAAGATGGGGATTTGCCTGTATTAAACTTAAATTATCTTTTAGCGCTACAAAAGCTTGATAGTCAAACTCTACAAGAGATACACCAGATGCCCCGCGAGAAAAGGCCTCAAAGCCAACACTGCCTGAACCGGCAAAAAGGTCTAAGAAAGACATGTCTATAATTGAATCCCCAAGAATATCAAATAAAGACTTTCTGACCTTACCTTCAGTTGGTCTTATTCCCTTAGCAACTTTTAATTCCATTCCTTTTAATCTGCCTGCTATGACTCTCATGTTTTTATATCTAGTAACAAGTAAACTAGTAACTAGTAACTAGTAATCTAAACCGAAATTACTAAAATTATAAAAGGCAAATAAAACAGAAATTCCAATTACTAGTTACTAGTTACGAGTGTACTAGTTACTAATTTTCAATCAACCTGCTCCAACACCTCAACAGGATAACGCGACTGCAGCTCTTCCTTAATAAGAACATTCTGCTTTTGGCTTAAGGTAATATCTTTCTTGAGGGTATCCATCGCCTCGTTTCTTGCTAATTTTAAAAGTCCTAGGTTATTGCGTAAATCTGCAACCAGAAATGATAGTTCCCCATGTTGATTCCTGCCAAAAATCTCTCCTGGTCCGCGTATCTCTAAATCTGCCTCTGCAATCTTAAATCCATCATTGGTTTCACTCATTGCCGTAAGCCTCATCTGGGCTTCTTCTGTCTTTGGGCTTGCTATGAGCATGCAAAATGACTGTTTGTGACCCCTTCCAATGCGCCCCCTAAGCTGATGCAACTGGGAAAGCCCAAAACGATCAGCATGTTCAACAACCATAATGGTTGCATTCGCTACATCAATTCCTACCTCTAACACCGAAGTTGCAACTAAAATATCTATTTTATGTTCTTTAAATTTTAACATTATCTTTTCTTGATCTTTATCCTTAAGCCTACCATGAATAAGGCCAACTTTAAAATCCTTAAATACATCATCTTTCAGATACTGGTACATCTCTTGGGCCGATAAAAGATCTAATTCTTCTGACTCTTCAATGATTGGATACACAATGTACGCCTGCTCACCGCCAGACAACCGATCTCTTACAAGTGTAAAGACATCCTCTCTTTTTTCATAGGTAAAAATTTGAGTAATCACCGGAATTCTTCCTTCAGGCATTTGGGTAATTGTAGTTATATCTAAATCTCCATAAATAGTCATTGCCAGAGTCCTGGGTATGGGGGTTGCAGTCATAACCAAAATATCTGGCGTTAATCCCTTTTTAGGAAGTAGCGCACGCTGCCCTACGCCAAACTTATGCTGCTCATCGATAACAACCAATCCTAAGTTCTTAAATTGCAATCCAGGCTCTATCAATGCATGGGTCCCGACAATTATATCTAAATCGCCATTTTTAATATCCAGTAATATCTTATCCTTTTCTTTTTTGTTTAAACTGCTTGTTAATAGGCCAATTTTCATCTCTTTTGCCTGAAGCCTGTAGCCTGCAGCTTGTAGCTTGTAGCCAGCTAAGAATGTTTTTATACTTTCATAATGCTGTCTTGCCAGTATCTCAGTAGGAACCATGAAGGCCACCTGGTATCCGTTTTTAACAACAATTAGAGCGCAAATAAGCGCAACTATTGTCTTGCCGCATCCAACATCTCCCTGAAGAAGCCTATACATCATAAATGGCTTTTCCATATCTTTTACAATCTCATCCAAGGCCTTGGTTTGACTTTCAGTCAATTTAAATTCTAATCCATTGATAAATTCAAGAGTTACTTGCATATCTTTCTTAAAGGATATACCCTTGATTGACTTTTTTTTGAGCTTGCGCAGTAAAAGCATCATCTCAAACAAAAAGAATTCTTCAAATATTATCCTTCTTTTTCCTTCGCTCAAAAGATCAAGGCTGTCTGGAAAATGCATGCTCTTTAAGGCTAAGGCTATATTAATTAGATTATGTTTTTTCCTAATGTCATATGGAAGTATGTCTTTTATTTGAGGCAGATATTGAGTTAGACAGTTTTTTATCTCTTTTCTTATATATTTTTGAGTAAACCCTTGGGTCAAGGAATAGACAGGCACTATTCTTCCAATGCTTAATGAATCATCCATCGCCTCATCAAAGATTTCGTATTCAGGCTGATTCATCTGTAATTTGTTTCTAAATTTAGTTATCCTTCCATAAATTATTAGTTTTGTACCAACTTTAAAAACGTTTCTTAAATATGGCTGATTAAACCATATGCAATCAAGCTCTCCTGATTCGTCAACCACCTTTATATTGATTATATCAGGGCCTTTCTGAAAAAAGTTTTTTGGTTTAATAACAATGATAGTAACCTTTAAGGTAAAGACATATCCCTCAATAATATCTTTTATATTTGAAAGCTTTGTCCTATCTTCAAAGCGGTGGGGAAAGTAATATAAAAGGTCTCTTACAGTCATTATATCAAGACGATTAAATAATTCCAACCGTTTGGGACCGACACCCTTTAGATATTGTATTGAATCAAAAATAGACATGTATCTTTATTATTGAAATGGATAGAAATTTATTAAAATGGATAGAATTTAATTGCAGGAAAAATATTAATCAATAAAATAAATGGTAGATTTATTTACCGCACGAACCTGTAAGCTTCTCAAGAGCCTCAAAACCCTTAATTTTTTTCAGTTCGTTGACCTCCGTTATCTTATAATAGTTCTCCCATAAAACCACAGGACTACTATTTATACCCAACTCTTCAGCCAGTTTAAATTCATCATTAACCATAGATTCAGATTCAGCATTTACCTTATTTGTTACATTATCTACATCAATTGAAAATTTCTTTGCACATTCCTGCCAGTTGAGATTATTTATATCTTGAAGCCTACATATCAAATAATCAATAAACTTATTCGGGTAATACTTTTTTATCACTAACTGCCTCTTATCTTCTTCTAATTCAGGCGCACCATGCAAGGAACCAATAGCACCGCTTGCATCTTTCTGCAATACATAATGAAAATCAATATTATGGGTAATTTTCTTATCTTTTATAAGCCTTGCTATTTGATTAGTAAGAGATATGCTAAATGGGCATTGTGACATAATAAATATCTTTAAGGAATCCTTAACCTTTGGCCTATTCCAGAAGAATTTTGTATTTAATAGGTACTCTGATACTTGATAATAATTATCATCCTTCTTAACAAACATACCTGCATTCAGGTCCTGTTGAAAATGCTTATAGCTATTTACATCGCTTTTAAACAATAAAGCCGGAAGACTCTGAATTTGCAACTTTTCAACAAGCTGCTTAGTATTTTTATCGCTAATATCCTGCTCTTTCACAGCCAAATTTCTGTATCTACGGGAAAGAAAACCTATAATTTCTTTATAATAATCACATTCTCTGCACTCTTTAGAATTCACAAGAATTGCCTCAAGCGGCTTAAGGTCAGTCAGTTCACATTTTGCCTCAAGAGTAGCCTTGTTTAAACATCTTCCCTCTTTGTTCGGCCTTAAGCAATCTTCATCTGAAAAACATTCAGGCAACCCCTTGCAAATTTTGTTATCTTCACCGGTAGCCCTGCATATTGCTAGTATTATGCTTGTAACATCTAATCTACCTTCATAAAGCTCGCCATTTATATAAAGAGTCGGAGAAACACCAATATTCAATTCATTTGCCTTCTTTATATTCTCCAATAAAAGCTTCTCGCCCTCATCTTTTGCAATCCTCTGGACAATTGAGCTATCAACGCCTAAAATTGTTAATATACCCTGCCAGCTATCCGGTTGGCGAATATCAATATCCCTTAAGTCAAGATACTCCCAAAATTCTTCAGGATAGTATTTTAAAATAACAAGCTGTCTTATATCTTCATCAATTTCATTTTGGCCGGCCATGCTCGTAAATTTACCATCCTTAAAGTTGGCAATAAAGTATAACTTAATATTGAGCGCTTCAGGAAAAAGAATTCTGGCCTTGCTTAAAGATTTCTTAAGCATTGCTGAAAATTGGCATTGGCTCGTCATATATAACTCAATATCCACCTTCTTTTCGGTCTTAGAAACACCCGCGGAGATAGACATCTTTATAGAAAAGAAGGCAAGAAACACAATTAAAACTATTAATATTTTCTTCATTGATTCTCCTTTCAAATCTTAGTTAATTGATATGTATTTCTTGAAAATTTTAAGACGATTATTTAATTTTTCCAAAGTTAAACATTTGGTTTCACTACATCCAAATTGCTGGACATTAAATGAAGCTACTATTGAACCATATACAACGGCCATCTTAAGAGTCTTTTGATTTATCTTGTCTACCTTTGAAAGATAGCCCATAAATCCTCCTGCAAATGAATCTCCTGCGCCGGTCGGATCACGAACCTCTTCTATGGGAAAAGCAGGCATACAAAATGTGAAATCCTTACAATGTAATATTGATCCATGCTCTCCCTTTTTAATAAGGATAAAATCAGGGCCTAATGAACGCAAGGCTTTTGCGCATTTTAAGAGATTATCCTCTTGCGATAATACCTTTGCCTCTTGCTCATTAGCAACAAAGATATCCACTCTCTTTAAAAGCCCTTTTAGAGACTTAAGTTTAATATTTATCCAGAGATTCATGCTGTCAAGGCCTACAAATCTTGGTCTATCTAGCTTATCAAGTAGATATTTTTGTATATCCGGGTCATAATTAGCTAAGAACACATATTTAATATGGCGCTCTCTTTCATTTATCGTCGGTAGATAATCACCAATTACACCTATCTCGGTCTTTTTAGTCATAGCACAGTTTAAGTCACGGCAATAATCCCCGGACCAACGAAATGTTTTTCCCTTTTGCCTTACAAGTGAATCTGTAATAATCCCGTTTCTCCTTAAGAATTCTACGTGCCTTTGCGGAAAATTATCTCCAATGCATGCCACTAGGTGCACTTCTGTAAAAAGACGGGCAGCCATTGCAAAATGAGTTGCAGAGCCACCCAGCATATCTTTTCGAATGCCGTGCGGTGTCTTTACTGTATCCAATGCCACCGTTCCTAAAACTAGTATGCTCATAAAAAGTTATTTTATAGTATTCTGGATCGAGCCAATATTTGCCTTTATGGCATCAATTAATTGAGGATTCCTGGAAAATATTCCGATAATAAATGTTATATAGAATACAGCTAGTATAATCCCTAGCCAACTTAAAACTTTAACTCTAAGCACAGTATCTTTGGTAACCCTTTTTAATGCCAAAACACCAAGAATTATCGCTAAGATACCCTTTTCAATGCCCAATAGCTGAAAGAAACTTAATAAACCAATGGTTAAAGCTACTACAGAATAAATTTTTGCTTTTACTAAATCCTCGTTCATGTACCCCCCTAAGACAATACCAGCTATAATTTTATTAAAAAAGATTTTATCCCAGCTATATACTTCTCTTTAGAATCTAGAAAATTAGTATTATGGCCTCCCTCGATCTCTAGGAAATATTTTGGGATTGAGGCCTCTTTGAATAATTTCTCACCCAGCTTAAATGGGATGACCTCGTCGTCTACGCTATGGATAAAAAGCTTTTCTGACTTTATATTTTTTATCTTCTTTATAGAGTCAAACTTAATTGAAAGCAGAAAACTCGGCAACATAGGAAATAATATCTTTGCCATATCAGCTGCTCTTGTGAAAGAGCTATCAATGATCAAGGCCTTTGATTCAATTTTACTTGCCAAATCAACTGCAACTGCCCCACCCAAAGACTCACCATAGATAATTATCCTGTCTTTTGGAGTTTTTTCTTCTTTTATAAGATAGTCATAAGAGGCCCTTGCGTCTTTATAAAAGCTATTTTCACTAGGAGCGCCTTGACTATTACCATAGCCTCTGTAATCTATAATAAATACATTGAGACCGAGTTTATTGAATATTAATATCTTATCAAGTCTATCAGAGATATTCCCAGCATTGCCGTGAAAAAATAATAGTGTAAATTTGGCATTAGCTGAGGGGATGAACCAGGCATTTAGTCTATATGTATCATCCGAATTAAAATATATATCCTTAAAATCCAGGTTTATGTTTTTAGGATTGAGGTTAATGTCTTTAGAAGGAAAAAATATGTTATTTTTTTCAATATATCTGGCATAGAGCAACAAAAAAATAGCTAGAACACAGACATAGATACAAATTCTTATCATCAACAGTTTCATCCATATTGCTCTAGGATATAATTAATACCCTTTCTGCGCAAATCTTTCTTTTTAGCCCTAATCTTTTTCTTTTTTAAAATAACCTCTTTCAACGCTGGAGATATGCTCGTAGGAACTCTTTTTTTTGGCTTTTTTAAAAAAGACTTAAGCCTTTCTTCTAATCTCCTGCGTGCAATTTCTTTATTCTGCGCTTGGAAGCGCGACTCTGTTGCAATCGCACTTAAACCAGTAGACCTATGGATAATCCTGACCGCGGTCTCTTTCTTATTCTTTCGCTGCCCACCAGGGCCGCTTGATTTGTAGTATTCAAACTTAAGATCTGAATCTTTAATGTACATAACTAATCTCTATGTAATGTCATAATATTATATAACAATTTTAAAAAAATTACAGGAGAAAAATAAAAAAATGATGAAGTTAAAATAAAAAATCCCCATAGATAAAATCTACAGGGATATAAGAATTTCATCTCGCTTTTCGAAGTCTAAGGTATATAATCTTTAAGCCTCGCCTTAGCAAGCGGTTCACCTCGCTTCCCGAAACTTAAAAATAAAGGAAGCTCGGTGTAAAATTAAAACCCCCTTCTAGATAAAACTACAAGGATTTGAATGCTTCATCTCGCTTTCATAAACTTAAAACGAGAGAAAGCTCGATGTAAAATAAAAAATCGCTACAATCAAAAAACTATAGCGATATGATTGCTTCACCTCGTTTTCCGATACGGAAAATTAGGGAAAACTCGGTGTAAAATTAAAACCCCCTATTAGTAAAAAACTAACAGGGGGTTTTAATTTTAAGGAGCATTGTCCTACTCTCCCGTAGCCTTGCGACTAGAGTACCATCGGCCTCGAAGGGCTTAACTTCCGTATTCGGAATGGGAACGGGTGTTTCCCCTTCAGTATTGACGCTCCAAAGACTGCAACAACTTATAAAGTAAAATTACCGTCTTCGTCTACAATAACGTTTTCGTCATGCGTAGTGCGTTGTGCGTATTGCGTAAAATTTACGCAGTACGCTGTACGCAGTACGCTGTACGAAAAAAGATGGTCAAGCCAATCGGCATTTAGTACTGCTTAGCTGAAGCTGTTACCAGCCTTACACATGCAGACTATCAACCTAGTAGTATAATAGGAGCCTGATTTGGATACTTATTCTTGAGGTGGGCTTGGCGCTTATATGCCTTCAGCGCTTATCCCTTCCGAACATAGCTACCCGGCCATTGCCCTTGGCAGGACAACCGGAACACCAGAGGTTCGTTTATCCTGGTCCTCTCGTACTAAGGACAACTCCTCTTCAAGTATCCTTACGCCCGCACCAGATAGAGACCGAACTGTCTCACGACGTTCTAAACCCAGCTCACGTACCCTTTTAACCGGCGAACAGCCGGACCCTTGGGACCTTATCCAGCCCCAGGATAGGATGAGCCGACATCGAGGTGCCAAACCGCGCTGTCGATATGAACTCTCGAGCGCGATCAGCCTGTTATCCCCAGAGTACCTATTATTCGTTGAGCGATGGCCCTTCCATTCGGTACCACCGGATCATTAACCCCTACTTTCGTACCTGCTCGAGATGTCTCTCTCACAGTTAAGCTG
>JBFZAD010000183.1:0-6399 GCA_041309125.1 Candidatus Omnitrophota bacterium | reverse complement strand
CAGTGTTCAGCAATCAAGGCATTCAGCGGAAAGATAATATTCGTTGTCGGCAGCAGGGCTATAAAAAACCATGCGCAGCAGAAAAATACAATTTTTCTTTTCTTCCGTGAAATAAATGCAAATAACCAAACCAAAGCAATAAGAATTACTGATTTAATAACGCCTGGGTCTGCAAAGAGTCTTGCAACTGCAATAACCCGGCCAATATGAAGATTGATTGGCTGAATCAAAAGATAGATATATTCAGAGATAACCACTGGTAGATTTAAGACACGTAACCCAATAGGTATGGGACATAAAGTAATCCCTGCGATGTGTAAAATTTGCGTCCTTAAAAAGATATAGCCCAAAAAGATACATAAAAATATATAAAAATGTTTCCTGCGAGAGTAATAATCTTTTAAAAAAAGCCTTAAGCACAAAAATAATAAAAGAGGCGCTATAATATATCCCTCTTTGCTAAATATAGCCAAGACAAAAAAAAGACAACTGAAGGCAAGCTTCAGTTTGGCTTGCTTTGAGTTAATGAAAAGGATAAACGATGCTAAAGTAAATAGCGTAGCAAGAATATCTGCTCTTCCTGATATGTAGGTTACTGCTTGCGTATGGATGGGATGAGCTACAAAAAGACAGCTTGCAATAAAAGCAATTGCTACATCATTAATAAGCATCCTGACAAAGATAAACAGCAAGATTGCATTAGCAATATGCAGCAAAACATTGGTAAGATGGTATCCAAATGGATTTAGCTTCCATATTGAATAATCAATAATGAAGCTAACTGATACAATAGGCCGGTAAAAGTTAGTTTCTACAGTGTAATAATATTGGCTGTGCTTAAAGCTATCAAAAAAATATTTGAATGATCGTATGCCTGTATTTTCAATTATTGCCATGCGGTCATCATAGACAAACAGATTCTGTAATGAATTGCCGTAAGCAACTAGACCAATAAGAAAAATTATAATGAATAATTGAAAGTTTGCTTTTTCCCCTATCATTGATTAAATTGTTAAACCTTTTTATTATAAAGTATAGCTATTTCCTGTAAACTATGAAGAGAATCTTTAAAAAATTTTGGGGTGCTAGTAGGTTAAAGCTTTACACCTATCAACACCCCAAAGATAGAATTCCACATCTTTGAAATTATATCACAAAATAACACTTTGTGCTGCAATTAATAGAAAATAAGAAAACCATCCCTGCTACCCTACTGCTGCCCTAGTATTATTTTCTATTATCTCCAGTTATTAAAACACATAAATCACAGTCATTCGTAGTGTTTGTACAAAGAACCTGACAATTATCCTCATTGTTATCAGGCCCCCATGATTGTGCATAAGTTCTTTGTCCTGAAGAAAGAATTCTGTAGTACTGCGGAGCAGTTACTGTACCATATGGATCAACACCCCAATCTGTTAAATAAGGGCCTAGCCAACCTGATGTAACACATCCACCTCCCGCCGTATTAATTAAACAAGTAGCATCACCAGAGATTGGAGATGGCCATCTTTGTATATCATATTTCATCATTACAGCTGCCGATTTTATTGCATCCAAATCCGCCATGGCTTTGGCATCTTGGGCCTGTCTTCTTGTAGTGGTAAACAAGGGTATCATTGCACCGGCTAAGATTGCCAGGATTGTGATAACAATCAACAATTCCAATAACGTAAAAGCTTTTTTCATTTTTCACCTTCCTTTCTATAATTTGTTAATTAGATTATATCATAACAACTTTTAAACTCTGTTTTTATTCTACCACAATTCTTCATAAAATAAAGTATTTTTACCACGCCTTAGAAGCAACGTGACTTAACTGGAATATCGGGAATAGTATTGCCATTGCCAAGAATCCTATACCTAAACCCATAATAAGAATTATCGTTGGCTCCAGCAACGCTACTAATCTCTCAATTGTATAATTTATCTCATCCCGGTAAATCTCTGTGACCTTCTCTAAAACAACGCCTAGCTTTCCTCCTTCCTCACCCACTTTAATCATTGCGATTACATCTGAAGGAAAGAAATCAACTAATTTTAAATAACTAACTAAATCCTCTCCTTTTGCTAGGTGTCTACTTAACGCAGTTACAATATTCTCCATCTCCTTGTTCTGCACCACCTCCTCTATTATCTTTAATGCCTTCATTATCGGAAGGCCGCTATTATAAAGAAGCCTTAATGCCTCTGTAAAGCGGTATATGCATAATTTTCTTACCAAGCTCCCAAATATAGGTAAGCGTAATCTTATCTGATCAATCTTTAATCTCCCTTTTTTTGTAGCTCCAATTGCCCTGAATCCTAGGGCAATCCCCACTACAGCTGAAGCTGTAAGATACCAATATCTAACTAATATTTTATTTACTATATCACTTATAGTGAGCAAAATTACAGTTGGCAAGGGGAGACTTGCTCCTGCTGATTTAAATACTTCTACAAATTTAGGGACAATGTTAATTAGCAGAAATGAGGCCACGGATATTGCCACAATTGCCAATATTGTCGGATACATAATAGTTGAGGCAATCTTTCTCCTGGTCTCTATATCTCTTTTGATGTAAGCAGCTAATTCATAAAGCACCTTTGATAAGTTGCCAGAGCTTTCTCCCAGCTCAACCAAACTTGAGTAAAAGTTGGAAAATACACCTGGGTGTTTTTTTAATGCTTCGCAAAGTGCAATGCCGCTATTTAAATCTGCCCTTATCTTTTCAAGGACTTTGCGCAACTTAGTATTTGTACATGCTTCAATAATAGAGCTTAGGGCGCTCATTATAGGAACACCTGCATCAACGGTATTGGCAAGCTGTATTGTTAGCGTATACTTTTCTTTTAGCTTTATAGTCTCAAATCTAGCAAAAAGGTCTTCCTTGAGAATATTCTTCTTCTCTATAGTAAATCTAGTCAGGATAAAGCCAATGCTAGAAAGCCTTGTCTGTAAATCCTCTTCACTGGCAGCATCAATTTTGCCACCAATGATCCTACCTTCTTCATCCCTTGCTTTGTATAAAAATATTGGCATTTTTCCTTAGACTAGCTCGGTGGCCCTTAGGATCTCCTCAAGCGTAGTCCTACCCTTGATAACCTTTATTAATCCATTTTCTTTTAAGGTCGTCATCCCATTCTCTACTGCTATCTTTTTTAATGCAAAGCTGCTTGTTCGGGATGTAATTGCTTCTTTTATACGATCTCCCTCTATAGTAAAAAGCTCAAATACACCCTCTCTGCCTTTGTAGCCTGTATATTTGCAGATACTGCAGCCCTTGCCTTTATAGAATTTAGCTTCTTCAAGATTCATTCTCTTTAATTCTTTGTCAAATATATCTAATACAGCTGGTGTTGGCTTAAATTCATGCTTACAATCTGAACAAATTACCCTAACAAGCCTCTGCGCTAAGACTCCAATTAAAGATGATGCAATAAGGAATGGCTCAATCTGCATATCTATAAGGCGAGTCACTGCACCGACTGAATCATTTGTGTGCAATGTCGAGAATACCAAGTGTCCCGTTAATGCAGCTCTTACTGCTAAGCTTGCGGTATCTAAATCCCTGATTTCACCCACCATAATTACATCTGGGTCCTGGCGCATTATTGAGCGAAGGGAATTTGCAAATGTAAAGCCGGCCTTTGGGTTCACCTGCGACTGCGATATGCCATCAATTTTGTATTCAATAGGATCCTCTACGGTTATTATATTTTTCTCGGAAGAAATAATATTACTCAATACCGAATAGAGAGTCGTAGTCTTTCCGCAACCTGTTGGCCCGACAACAAGGATTATACCACAGGATTTTCTAATTATAAAATTAAAAGACCCTAATTCTTTTTCTTCAAAACCCAAATCTGACAATTCATAGAATGATTCGTCTTTAACCAATAACCTCGTAACAATCTTTTCTCCATAAATAGTTGGATATGATGATACCCTTACATCAACTATCTTTTTTTCAAGCTCAATAACAAAGCTTCCATCCTGCGGAAGCCTTTTCTCGGCTATATCTAAATTTGCCATAATCTTAATCCTTGATACAACCGGCTTATACAGATGATGAGGTGGCGTGGTTATATCATGTAAAATGCCGTCAATTCTGAATCTTATACGAAAGGACTCTTTTGTAGGTTCAATATGAATATCGCTTGCCCTATTTCTTATGCCGTCTCTAAGTATGGCATCTACTAATTTAACTATAGGAGCTTCTTCGGCAATACGCCTGATCTTATCTGTATCTTCTGTATCATACTCTTTTTCCTTGTCTTTTTTATCTTCGCCAACTGTCTGTTGGACTGTCAAAGTTTTATCTATCGCTTTTTCCTCTCCGTAATGCCTTTCTATCGCTGCCTGTATCTCTCTTGGCGCACTCAATACGGTCTTTATCTTGAGTCCTGTTGCAACACGCAACTTATCTATAGCAAATGCATTCTGGGGATCTGTCATTGCTATTGTAAGATAATCTTCCTCTCTCTTTATTGGGATAAGATTATAAGCTCTAGCCATATTATCCGGGACAGCGCGAATTGCATCCTGCGGTATTTCAATATCTATCAGTTTCTGATATTGAATGCCTATCTGTTCAGAAAGGGTAATATATATCGGTTCCTCTGCGGCCCAGCGCCTCTCTAGAATTATCTGCGCTAGGAAATTACCAGTTTTCTCTTGTTCCTTTAAGGCAAGCTCTAATTGTTTCTGCGAAATTATGCCTTTATTGACTAGAAGCTCGCCCAATAATGGCCTTTTTGTCTTTTTATCACTGTCCATTTTTGTTGTTATCTTCCTGTAAAATATTTGGAGTTAAAAATATCAAAAGCTCTCTATTTTCATCCGAGTCACTCTTATAAGAAAAAAGTTTGCCTATCCCTGGAATATACCCTAGAAATGGGACTTTTTTCTCAGTTTTTGTTTTATTATGGCTCTTTAATCCTCCAATAACTATTGTCTTACCATTTTCTACTGTAAAGGTAGTATTAACCTCTCGTGTGGAAATTATAGGTCTTTCGCCATCGGGACCAACTGCGGTATCTGTGTCTTCTCTGATTTGCGGATGGATTCTTAATGTTATAGAGTTATCATTATTTATAATCGGAGTTACCCTGAGCGTTGTACCTAACTGCTCTTCCTGATATCCGGTAATCTCCATCATTCCTGTTGTTTCATTCCGCTCGTATGTTGGTATAGGTATGGTATTGCCTATGGCAATCTCTGCCTCTTCATTCTCGCGAACAGCAATGCGTGGGCTTGAGATAACATCTGTTGTTACTTTAGTATCTAATGCTGCTAGGTTAGCTGTAAAGTTTTCAAAAGAAATACTTCCTAAAGTAAGCGTGCCTTCTTCGTCAGGCATAGCCGGAGTTACGGGAAGATTTACTCCTCTTCTGCCTGTTGGAAATGCTGTAGAGCCACCGCCTCCTTTAAAACTCGCTTGCACAGCCCAGTCTATGCCAAGATTATCATTCTTGGTGAGATTTACGTCAACAAATTTTGCCTCAATCATTACCTGCCTAGACTTTGTATCCAATTTCTCAACAAGTTCTGTAATATCTTTTATTGCCTGGGCTGTATCTCTTACAACTAAAGTATTTCTGTGCCTTTCTTCAGAGAACTTAGAAAAGGTATCTACAACCCCTCTGTCTGATATATGCCTTGAGATAAGCGCCATTACCTGTTCAGCAGAGACAAAGTTAAGCTTGAATACCTTAGTTACTAAGGGCCCTTCTGCCAATGGGACTACTCTTAATATTGTTCCATCTTTAATATATGTATATCCAGCAGAAGACAAAACAGTCTCCAGGGCATCTTTAAACGGGATATCTTTGAAATAAATAGTTATTATTTGCGACAGCTCTCCTGATCCTATTATGTTTAGGTCTGCAATCTTAGACAGGGTATCCAATACTTCTCCTAAGGCAACATCCTTGAAACTTAGAGTTACTTTTATATCGGGTAATTCATTCTCATCTTTTTTAACCTGCTGAACTGGCTGAGTATCTTGCTGTGCTTGAACAGATGAGGCTCGCGCAGGTACTGTCTCAGGCGGCTGTACTTGAGAAACTTCTGGTATTTGCGAAACCTGCTCCTGCGCTGGTTGCGGCTGTAATGTTGGCACAGGTTGTGGTTGCGGCGCAGGCTCCAGTTGTGGCTCAGGCTGCAGTTGTGTTTGCGGTTCGGGCTGTGCTTGCGCCTGCTGTGTTACCTGCTGTTGAAGGGAAGGCTCTTCTATCTTAAAATTATTCAGCGCAGAAGAAACTGCATCTAAGCGAGATTCACCCGAACGAGGCTCTTGGGCTTCATCTTGCGCAAAATGAGGCTGCACAAAAAACAAAAGAAGCATTGCGCTAAACAATATTATCCTCGTACCCTTCCATAAGAATTCTGAAAAAATATTTATGTTTACCTCTACT
>JBFZAD010000182.1:0-4816 GCA_041309125.1 Candidatus Omnitrophota bacterium | reverse complement strand
CGCAGGCAAAGTTATAGGTTGGTGAGCCATCGGATTTAATTAAGACCTGGTCTTTAATTATCGTTGCATCAAATTCAATCTCTCCCCTGATCAAATCATTGATCTTGATTGTTTGAGGCTCAACCTTAAAAATTATTGCTTCACCTGTGCCTGTTGAGTCATCTTTTTTTTCAAGGTAGGCTTTTTTTTCTCTTATAAGTAGCATTGCGTAATCTTTATAGATATTAAATCTTTCGCTTTGATAATAAATTTCATCCCATGCCATACCCAACCACTTAAGGCTGAATAAAATTTCATCAAGATATTCCTTTTTTGAACGCTGGGTATCGGTATCCTCTATGCGAAGAATAAATTTACCTTCTTGGGATCTTGCAAAAAGCCAGTTAAAAAGCGCTGTCCTTGCTCCTCCTATATGTAAATTTCCTGTTGGGCTTGGTGCAAAACGGACCTTAAACATATGCTATGATTTTCTCTTTCGAACTTTGACCAGTTTCATTGCGTATTTAATTGCCTTTTCGTTGAGCAAAAAAACATTTTCATCTTTAAATGCCTCTCTTAGGGACTTTTCTAAAGAATCCCTGCCTACAATTGAGCTTGACTTAACCAGAGCACCCAGAGCCACCATGTTGGTGCACTGGACATTGCCTATATCAGATGCTATATCGGAGAAATCTTCTCCTATTATCTTACAGTCTGACTTTTTAGGTTTTTTATCAACAAGGCTTGTATTTACAAAAAGCGTTCCTCTTGGCTTGACCCTTTTAATAAACCTGTCTAAAGATGGCTTATTTAATGCAACAACTGTATCTGCAAGATTAATATAAGGAGAGGCAATTTCTCTATCTGAAATCTTAACCATGCAATATGCACTGCCTCCGCGCACCTCCGCTCCGTAACACGGAAGCCAGGTCACAAATTTATCTTCAAGCATTGCTGCATTCGCCAATATCCTTGCCATGGCCATAATTCCCTGGCCACCGGAACCTGCGATTATTATTTGCTCGGTCATTTTATCCTTCCCAAAGGAAATGCCTTGACCATCTCCTCTCTTATCCATTTAGCTGACTTTTCAGGAGTCAATTGCCAGTAAGTAGGGCACATTGATAATATCTCGACAAGCGAAAATCCTATTCCTTCAATCTGATTCTTAAATGCAGTGATTAATGCGCTTTTGGTCTTGAGAACCTCTGCCGGAGAAAAGAGTGCTGTGCGCGCAATGTATTTTGTAGCAGGCAGCATTGCTAACATCTCACTTACCTTTAGAGGATGGCCTTCAAAATTTGCACCGCGGCCCGCCGGTGTTGTAGAGGTCTTCTGGTGCATAACGGTAGTCGGAGCCATTTGTCCCCCTGTCATTCCATATACCGCATTATTAATAAAGACAACGGTTATATTTTCTCCTCTGTTTGCCGTAAAGATTGTCTCTGCAAGCCCGATAGATGCAAGATCTCCATCTCCTTGATAGGTAAATACAATATTGCCGGGCCGCATCCTTTTAATGCCGGTTGCAACTGCAGTTGCCCTGCCGTGGGCAGCCTCGCTGCAATCAATGTCCCAATAATCGTATGCAACAACTGCACAGCCAACAGGACAGACTGCTATTGCTCTACCCTGGATGCCTAATTCATCTATGACTTCTGCGACTAATCTATGCGCAATGCCATGGCCGCATCCTGCACAGTAATGCGTCTCGTTTTTTGATAATGATTTTGGGTATGAAAATATTTTGTTCATTTCTTTTGAGAATACGCGTTTAATATCTTTTTTATTTCTTCGCTGATTTCTTCCTGGGATGGTATACCTCCTCCCATGCGGCCATAGAAGTACACAGGCGCACTTGACTTAACTATCCTCTGGACATCTTCAACCATCTGTCCTGCAGACATCTCCACAACTAGTATTGCATTTGATTTTATTGACAGCTCTTCTAAGGCCTTTTCTGGAAATGGCCACAGGCTTATAGGCCTAAATAGACCAACTCTAGCCCCTTGTTTTCTCATGTAATTAACAGAATCTTTTGCAATCCTCGCCATTGAACCATAAGATACTATTAAAATGTTTGCATCCTCTGTTAAATAATTCTCGTAATTATTTACTTCTTGTTTTATTTTCTGATACTCTTTCTGTAACAATTTGTTGTGTTCCTCTAAAATTCCTTCCTTCAGAAAAAACGACCTTACAATATTCGGCCTTCTTCCCTTAGCCCCAGTAAGCGCCCAAGCTTTTTTGTAGCCTGTAGCCTGTAGCCTGTAGCCTGTAGCCTGAACTGGTTCCATCATCTGCCCAATCATCCCGTCAGCAAGAATAATTACCGGAGTTCTGTATTTATCTGCCAAATCAAATGCCAGCTTTGTAAGATCATAGGCCTCCTGAACAGAACTTGGCGCAAGGACTATTGTGTGGTAATCGCCGTGACCTCCACCTTTGGTTGCCTGGAAATAATCTGACTGGGCAGGCGCTATATTTCCAAGGCCCGGACCACCTCTCATTACATTCACGACAACGCAACCAAGGCGCGCCCCGGCCAAATATGATATCCCTTCTTGTTTTAAGCTAATACCTGGGCTTGAAGATGTGGTCATTGCCCTGGCTCCTGCAGCGCTTGCACCAAACAACATATTTATTGCCGCGATTTCTGATTCGGCTTGAATAAAGACACCACCTGCTTGGGGCATTTTACCTGACATATAATTAGGAATTTCATTCTGCGGAGTTATCGGGTAGCCTGCATAGAATCTGCAGCCTGCTTCTATAGCTGCCTGGGCTATGGCAATATTCCCGCTCATCAAAACTTTTTTATTCGTATCTATCTTTTTCTTTATCATATCTATCTAATCTCTATTTCGAAACTTCAATACAAACATCCGGGCAGATAATAGCGCAAAAAGAGCAAGCCACGCACTCTACTCCCTTAATCTTTTTAAATTCTGCAGAATGTACTCCCCTTTTGTTGAGATCCTGACTTAGTTGAAGTAAACCCTTTGGACAATACATAATACAAAGCCCGCAGGCCTTACATCTATCCTTATCTATTCTTATTTTTGGGCTGGATTTCTTTTGCGACATATAAATTATGTTTCTCTCTTAAATCTTTTAATAATAATATCGGCTATTGCCTCTTTTGTTAAGCCATATTTTTGCAGGAGTTCCTCTCTCCTGCCATGTGGAATAAATTCGCATGGCAGGCCGATTCTTGTAACCGGCCTTTCTAGTATCTCCTGTATTGAACTGCCAAAGCCACCGTCGACAACACCTTCTTCAACGGAAAATATCATCTTATCCCCGGTAAACTCTAATAAGGCTTCTTTACTAAGCGGCTTTACAAAACGGGCGTTAACTATTGTTGCCTCGATATTTTTTTCTGCTAATAAATCACATGCCAAAAGCGAAGGGCCAACCATGGTGCCGATGGCAAATATTATAACATCTTTTCCGTGCCTAAGTATCTCCGGTTTTGCCAATTCAATTTTTGTAGAATCCTGCTGTATGTATTGAGCTTCATCCTTTGGATAACGGATTGCAATGGGCCCTTTATCATATTTAATAGAGAAATCGAGCATGGCCTCAAATTCCTTTGCATCTTTTGGCGCCATTATTGTCATATTCGGTATATGCCTTAAATAGCAAATGTCCCATATACCCTGATGCGTAACGCCGTCCTGGCCAACAAGACCGGCCCTGTCAATCGCAAATACAATATTTGATTTTTGTAAAGCTGCTTCTTCGATAAGTTGGTCATAGGCACGCTGTAAAAATGTTGAATATATCGCAATTACAGGTTTAAGTCCTTTTTTTGCAAGGCCGGCTGCAAGACACACTGCATGCGCTTCGGCAATCCCTACATCGTAGAATCTATCTGGAAATTTATCCCTGAATTTGTCAAGACATGTGCCTTCTGGCATAGCTGCAGTAATGGCTATAACCCTGGAATCCTTCTGCGCCAATTTTACTATTTTCTCTCCAAAGACATCGCTGTATATCTTAGTTTTGTGCTTTTTTGCCTTGCCTGTCTTTACATCAAAGCTTGATGCGCCGTGGAACTTAACAGGCTCTCTTTCTGCAGGTGCATATCCCTTGCCTTTTCTGGTAATAATATGCAACAGAACCGGAGTCTTTATGGCTGTTATATTTTTTAGGGTATGTATCAAATGTTCTATGTTGTGTCCATCCAAAGGTCCAAAGTAGCGAAATCCCATCTCTTCAAAAAATATACCCGGGACTAATAAATTCTTAAAGGTTTCTTCAAATCTTTCTTTGAGCCTTAATATCCGTGGCCCCACGCGCGGGATCTTCTCTTTAATAAAGTTGTCCAAAGATGTCCTAAAGCGATTATATATGGGCATTGAGATTAATTTATTCAGATATATGCTTACCGCTCCAACATTAGGTGCAATGCTCATCTCATTGGTATTTAAGACAACCAGGATATTCTTTCTTGAGTGGCCGGCGTTATTCAAGCCTTCGAAACAAAGTCCGCCGCTAATGGCACCGTCTCCTATGACGGCAACTGACTTGTAGTTATTGTCACTAAGCCCCAGGGCAAGTGAAACAGCAGCTGAAGCATGGCCTGTTGTAAAAACATCGTAGATAGATTCATCTGCGCAGGGGAAACCGCTGATGCCGCCTAATTGGCGCAATGTATCAAAGGATTTTGCACTACACTATTGCCTGAATCTCCCGGATGACAAGATTGTCTGGGACGTAGGCCATCAGGCATATGCGCATAAAATGCTTACAGGCAGGGCAAAATCCTTTGATACATTGCGCCAATTAGGCGGCATCAGCGGTTTCCCCTGCGCAGATGAATCTATCTACG
>JBFZAD010000181.1:0-5988 GCA_041309125.1 Candidatus Omnitrophota bacterium | reverse complement strand
AGTAGCTCTTACCAACAATTTCACTCAATCTCTTTGCAAATATAAGCGGGGTATTACCCTCTTGCAGTGTAACTATTGGAGTCTTATCTGTAACGGGTAGATATTCTTTATATCTCTTAATTATGCCTTCATACTTTTGCATTTTTCTCTCTGATTCTTCATTGTTAATTTTTCATTTTTTCATTCAAATCTCTTCAATCCTTATTGCTACAGTCTTATCCTTCATTATACCAAGCCTATCGATTTGCTCAATAGCCCTTCTTAGGGGTCCTTCTTTTACAAAATGTGTAATCATCACAATGGGCACTACCTTTGCCCTCTTTCTTTCTTTCTGGCTGACTGAAGCAATACTAATTGAATAGTGGGCCAGTATACCTGAGACCTTTGCCAATACGCCTGGCCTATCGATTGCTTTTAATCTAACATAGTATCTACTCTCAAATTCATCAATGCGCCTTAATCTTTTTATTGAAACATCTTCAACCACATTTAAATTTGATTTAAAGAGGCCTGCCTTTATATTTTTTGAAAGGTCTATTAAATCGCTAACAACGCTTGAAGCGGTAGGAAATCTACCCGCCCCCTGCCCGTAAAAAAGCAGATCCCCTGCTAAATCGCTTGATACATAAACAGCATTGAATACGCCTTTTACAGAAGATAGAAGATGAGAACTGGGCACAAGGGTCGGGTGAATTCTGACCTCTAATTCATCTTTAACTTTTTTTGCAATTGCTAAAAGCTTTACCTCAAGCCCTAACTCCTGGGCATATTTTATATCCGAGATTGAAATCCTGGATATGCCCTCAACATGAATATTCTTTAGGCTAATAAGTTTACCAAATGCCAAATATATTAAAAGTATTAATTTATGGGCTGAATCAATACCATTAATGTCAAGAGAAGGATTCCTTTCTGCGAAGCCCAGTCTCTTTGCCTCCCTTAATGCATCTTGAAAATCATAGTTCTTATCTGACATAAGGCTCAATATAAAGTTTGAGGTTCCGTTAAGTATGCCAAATATAGCTAAAAATTTATTTGCAACCAAGCCTTCTTTTAAAGATTTTATGATAGGCACTCCACCTGCAACAGAAGCCTCAAAATAGATGTCTTTCCCAAGATCCTTTGACTTCTGAAAGATATCTTTGCCCTCTTCTGCCAGGAGAGCCTTGTTAGCAGTAACAACATACTTGCCCTTCTCTAATGCCTGCATAATAATTTCCTTAGCAGGGTGTATCCCCCCGATTAATTCAATGATAACATCGATAGAGGGATCATCAAGAATGTCTTTCGCATTTGTTGTAAGAAGGCTGTGTTTTACCTTTACTATTCTTTTGCTCAAAATATCTTTATCACATATTTTTTTAATATTTATCTCAATTCCACTTTTATTTCTTAAAAAGCTCCTTCGCTCTTTCAGTATTTTTACTACTCCACTTCCAATGGTACCAAATCCGATTAAACCTACATTAATCTTTTTTATCATTATAATTCCTTCCTATATTTTTAGTATTATTCTTTAGGCCCATTTGTCCCATCCTGCTTAATGTAGTACTCTAGTGTTTTCCCTAATGCCTCTTTGTTTTCTTTGCTAAAACCCTCCAATTTAACACGGGTATCATATATCAAATCCTTTACAACCTCCATTGATTCTAAGACCTTTGCAAGATATTTTATGCCGCAGCCTTTAAATGGGAGTCTGATATTAACTACTAATTTTGTGCCGGGCTCGAATTTTCTGTTTGTTATTATAAGCATGCCTCCGCCGCCAATATTTTTGGTCTGAGAGATATCAAAGTGGGCATTTACATCCTCCATATTACAAACGCAGTAGGATACCATAAATCTTCCTTTGACTCTTGTGCTTGTTCTTCTTTCAGGGCCATCATACGACATAGCTATATCCTCCCTTAAATTACTTTTTCCTGATATTATAGAAATTAACCATGTCTCTTATGAGCTTTCTCTGCTCAGTCTCTAAAACTTCAAACTCCAAATGTGTTATAAAAATGAGATTATTTACTTTCTCTCTACAATCTCTAACCACTGCAGTTGCCTTGACTGACTCTCTCATAATTGGCAAAGTAATCTTCAAATCAAGCACTTCTCCCTTTGTGAATTTTTGAGTCGTAGTCAAAGATAGGCCACCGCTACTTATATCTTTGGTCTGAGAAACGTCGTATGATAAACTTTTCCCATGCAAAGAATAATAAACTATAAATGTACCTGGACGCCTTGCATCTTTTCTCTTATTTTCGGTATCCATAGGATAAGCCTTTGAAAATGTTTTAAATTCGGATACGGATATGTTCCTCGTCACTTAATGAAATTAGCTTGTGACTCGGAACTAAATTCGCTGCATAATTTTTTGTCACTCGTCACTTAAGGATATACCATGTGACTCGTGACTAAAATCGCAGCACCACATTAGCCGGCGATTTTATCGGGGCGAGCGGACTTGAACCGCTGACCTCTTGAACCCCATTCAAGCGCTCTAGCCAAACTGAGCCACGCCCCGCGCTTTATAACTCGCTCTTTCTTTCTCTCGTCATCAAATCATTCACTGCCTTAAAGGGTGACTTACTATTATAAAGAACACTATATATTTCGTTTGTGATAGGCATGCTAACGTTAAACTTCTTGCTTAATCTATAAGCTGATTTAACAGTATATACGCCTTCAGCAACCATATTCATATTTTTTATTATGGACCTGGTGTCTTTGCCCTTTGCAATCTCTAAACCAACAAATCTGTTTCTGCTATAAGGGCTGATACAGGTTGTAACTAAATCACCAAGGCCACTTATCCCGCTAAAAGTCTCTACAGATGCACCCATCCTCTTTCCTAGCCGAGCCATTTCAGCCAGGCCTCTTGAGATTATTGCTGCTTTGGTATTTGTTCCGAATCCAAGGCCATCTGAAATTCCGCAGGCAATAGCTATAACATTTTTTAAACTTCCTCCTAATTCAACTCCTATGACATCATTACTTGTGTATACTCTGAATCTATCTGTGCTTAATACATCCTGCCATTTAGAAGTAAGAGATCTTTCCTTTGAAGCAACTACAGCCGTTGTCGGAATGCCTTTTGCAACCTCATGAGCTATTGTTGGGCCTGATAAGGAGGCTAGCCTTACCTTACCAAGGCAATCCTCTATAACTTCAGAGACCCGCAAAAGAGTCTTAAGCTCTATTCCTTTAATTACGCTTAAGAATATCTTATCATTTAAAAAGATGCTTTTAATCTTACGTAAAACAGTTCGCAAATACACAGAAGGGATTGCCAAGATAATTAAATCAGAATAATTTATACTATCTAAATCACTTGTTATCTTGATGTTATTTGGAATCTTGATCCCTGGAAGAAATTTTGCATTAATCCTTTTTTTATCTAGGTATACTGCATATTTTCCTGAGACGCTCCAAAGCGTAACATCAAAATTTCTTTTTGACAAAAGTATTGCTAATGTCGTACCCCATCCTCCATCTCCTAGAACTATAATCCTATACATATTCTATAGAGCCTTCCCTGAAAAGATATATGGATTCTTTTCCTCTCGTGTCAAAAACTTAATACCTATGTCAAATGAACCATTCTCATTTCCCTCAACCCTTACCACCTTTCCCAATACACCCTTTTGATAAATAAAGCTGTTTTTTTCTAATTCCTTGCAAATAGAAAGAGTCTCTCTATCAAACATCAGCCACAAAATATTATCTATATTTACCTTGTCATTGATATTGCATAGAAGGCCTGACTGACTGATATTTGAAACATAGCCCTCAAGTAATTTTGATAATATTTCTTCCTTGCAGACCTTATACATAAGAGGAACCTTATATTCGCTTCTGGTATATCTTCTTCTTTCTTCTCCCAAATACATTTCGCTCATTATATTTTGAGGTTATACTTCTTTGTCCTTATCTTTGCAAGCTCCCAGGCATATTCATACAAATGCAGGCCCTTGCTGCAGGCAATAATCTCTCCGTCCTCTACCCCGATCTCCTCTGCCATATAATCCTTAACTAACTGCAGTCCCCCAAGATTAGATGGAAATCCGCCCCATAAATCCCAGGAGCGAAAATACAAGATAAAATGTAACTTACCGTATCTTATCCTAGTATCTATAAGGCGTAGACACGGTGGGTCAACTAATTTTATGTCAGAAGGCATTCCTATCTCCATAATTGCCTGATTTGTACCATGGCCTTTAGTCTTGTATAACTTTATAACCTCTTCAATCTGGTTAACCTCAAGCGGCATCTCTTTGATTAAATTCTCATTTTGGGTTATTGATTTAATCTTAACTTTTGGATCTACGAGGCGCTCCCCATAGGTATAATCTTCCGTGTCGGTCTTTTGCCCTGTCACTAAATAGCTTAAATAATTTTGAATGTAATCCATATCTGTAGGAGCCGGTATGGACATGCCTTCAGGTATTATAGGGATAATCTGATGAGCTGGTTTTTTTACATGCACAACTGCAAAATCAAACTCAAGCCTCCTCTGGCCTTCGTAGCTTCCCTTGGTAATAGTGTAAATATGGCCCTTTTCTAAAATGGCGTTTAGACACTGAAACCAGGCATCATCCAGATCAAATGCCTCAATAAAAGTTGGTTTTAAAAATTCTTCTTTCATTCTCTTAAGATCATCTGATTTCTTCATTTATAATGTCTCTAAACTTTTTATTATACAATAATTAAGGGCAAATTAAAGTAAAATTTATCTTTTTTGACAAATAAAATGATACATTGGCCTTATTGGTATTTTAATTAATTCTAGTAATCTAGATATAAAAAATCCAGTCTTAGCAATTGTAAAATTACAAAATTGCCAGAGCCTTCCATTAAAGATAATAATATTACTATTTTTAATCAGTCCAACCACCTTACCCCTGAATGCATCCTTAGTAACTATCTCTAAAGTATACCTGTTTGTATCAGCGCGCGCAAATAAAAAATCATCTTTAGGCCTCTTCACGACTCTATGGCAGACAAGCTTATTATTATCATTATATACAATTATGTCACCTACGGATAAATCCTGGAATATAGTTTTCCTGACTATTATTCTTGTTCCATCTCTTATGAATGGGTACATGCTATACCCTTTTGTTTCCATAAGAATAATCTCTGAATCGCTACCCAACTTATTTATTTCCATTTAATTACAAATAAGAAAGGATATATAATAAAATTTAGATTTATAAGGAAGGTATAACAAAAGGATAAAATCCTAAAAATTTCTTAGCGGGAGACGGGAATTGAAACCGCGTATATAGCTTGGAAGGCTATTGTTCTAGCACTGAACTACTCCCGCATCTCTCACTATAGCTTAAGATAAGGTGTTTCTTGAATTAAAGGGCTACTTTCATTCAAATACTAATCTATCAATATATGACGTTCGCTCTCCAAGGGGGAAACCTATGGTTTCCCCCTATGGCGCTCTTAGATACTTAATAGAAGGGCGCTGTTACCCCCTTCCTACAATCTTAGTCTTGCACTGCTTAAGGGGAAAACAATACTTTTCCCCTTAATAATCCCCTTTCTAGGTTTTTGGCAATTGAGTAGTTGTTCTTGCATTCCTTATTCCACCTTTGGTGGAAAATTGCCGAAAACCTAGAAACTTATATAACTCGTTGAACCCGATAACTCGTTAACTAATATATTCGCGAGGATTAGTTATGGATTCTCGTGGATTCGCGCCTTACTATACGCTAATCGCTATCCGCTAAACGCTAAGAAAATGGGCAGGAAAGGATTTGAACCTTTGAAGCAATAATGCATCAGATTTACAGTCTGACCCCTTTGGCCGCTTGGGTACCTGCCCGTCGCTCACTATAGGTTATGCTAAGCGCGTCGAGGAATATTTGGGTTGTAGGTTAATCTTTAGCTTATCTACCATCCTATTGACGTTCGCTCTCCAAGGGGGAAACCTATGGTTTCCCCCTATGGCGCTCTTAGCTACTTAATAGAAGGGCGCTGTTACCC
>JBFZAD010000180.1:0-6743 GCA_041309125.1 Candidatus Omnitrophota bacterium | reverse complement strand
GCGGCTATAGCTCCATTAATCAATTAGTAGGTTTTGTGGAAGTTGCTCAAAAGAATTTTGACTGGAAGAACTGGCCCTATTTTACCGGCGCAGGACAAGACCTTAGGCTGCGCGCAGAGATAGGGACCATCTCAGATGAGTTTGTTTTGAGTTTTACCGAGCCCTGGATATTTGATAAGCCTGTCTCTTTTGGGTTTGACGGCTATGTAACAGGTCACTCAAGAGAAGAAGATGTAGGTTATGCATACGATGAGGAGCGCGTCGGAGGAGATTTACGTCTTGGCAGGGAGTTCAATGAATATTTAAAAGGGAGCCTATCTTATAGGGTTGAAAGCATTGACATAACAAATATTGTTGATACTGCAACGGCGGACCTTAAGAAGGAAGAGGGGGATAATATTATTAGTAGCATTTTACTTGGGCTTAATTTTGATTCGAGGGATAATGTCTTTAGCCCTTCAAGAGGCGATATCTTAGGAGGCAGTATTGAGGTTGCCGGAGGACCATGTGGCGGAGACAAGGATTTCACTAAACTTATTACTAGCTATAGTCACTTTTTTCCGTTTATAAGAAAATCTACTCTTGAGACTAGATTTCTAGCGGGAATAGCTAATGCATATTCTAATACTGAAGATGTTCCAATATTTGAGAGATTTTACGCAGGCGGATCAAATACCATAAGGGGTTATCAGGAGCGTAAGATTGGCCCTATAGATCCTATTACAGAAGATCCAATAGGAGGAAGTTCAATCTTTGTCGGAAATATTGAATATCTATTCCCATTAGTTGATATAGTTAAACTGGCTGCATTTTATGATTTTGGTAATGTGTGGCCTAAGCCAAGCGATCTTTTAAGCGGGGGCGATTTTAAAGCTGGTGTTGGCCTGGGCCTACGAGTTAAAACTCCGCTTGGTCCAATTAAATTAGATTATGGTATTCCATTAGATTTAGAGCCTGGAGAGGAAGATAAACAAGGCAGATTCCATTTTAGCGTAGGAAGCAGCTTCTAGTCAAACAAAAGAAAGGGGAGGATAAAGATGAAAAGAGTATTGTTGTTGGGTTTAGCTGTTTTATGTACAGTTGTTATGATTGACTTAACATTTGCACAGGATAAAGAAAAAGTAGGGGTAGTTGATCTTAAGCAGTTATTTGATAATTACGGCAAGACAAAGGAATTTGATAAGACCCTAGAGCAGAAGGGTACAGAATATAGAGCTGAATTGGAAAAAAAATTTTCAGAAATAAAAAAGATGCAAGACTCGTTGAGCATTTTGAGTGAGCAGGAGAAAGAGAAAAAGCAGACAGAGATTGACTCAAAGATGCTTGAGTTAAAGCAGTACGATACGAAGAAGCAAAATGAGCTAAAAAGAGAAAGTGATGATAAGCTACAGGAGGTTGTAAAAGATATTGAGAATATTATAAACGAATTTGCAAAGAGCAATGGTTACAAATATGTGTTTGATAAAAGATTTCTTCTCTATTCGGATCCTTCATTAGAAGTGACTAGCCAAATTATGGAGCTTTTAAAACCTAAAAAATAGGTTGTCTTATTTAAATTATGCAAAAGACTTTGAAAGAGATAGCCGAGCTTATTGATGGCGAGGTGGTCGGTGATGATTCAGTCATAATAAGGGGCGCCTCTGGTATCAAAGAGGCAAAAGAAGGCGATATTACATTCCTGGCGAATCCAAGATACATCCCTTTAATAGACCAGACGCAGGCCTCTGCCATTATAACTGCGCGGGATATAATAGATGTATCAAAGCCAATTATAAAGACAGATAATCCTTCTATCGCATTTGCAAAGGCCGTTTCGTTAATGCTTCCTGTCAAGACAAAAAGGCCAAAAGGAATCCACGCAACTGCAATAATCGGTGAGAATGTAAAGATTGGGCTAAATGTGTCAGTCGGAGCATATTCTATACTAGAAGATGATGTATCTGTCCAAGACAATAGCATAATTTACGGGAATTGTTATATTGGGCACAATACAAAGATTGGCAGTGACAGTATCATATATCCTAATGTCTCTATACGTGAGAATATAACCATTGGCAATAGAGTTATAATACATAGCGGAACTTCCATTGGTTCAGATGGTTTTGGATTTGTCACTATTGAAGGCGAACATAAACATATTCCTCAAACCGGTACAGTTGTAATTGAAGACGATGTAGATATCGGAGCAAATGTAACCATTGATAGGGCAAGGTTTGATAAGACTATTATTGGCAGAGGCACCAAGATAGATAATCTTGTCCAGATTGCCCACAATGTTATTATAGGAAAGAATTGTATTGTCGTAGCTCAAGTTGGAATTTCAGGAAGTACACAGGTAGGCGACAATGTTATATTAGCAGGACAAGCAGGGATAGTAGGTCATATTACTATTGGCGATAATGCAATAATAGCAGCACAAGCAGGGGTTACAAAATCTATCCCAAGTAACACTAAGGTCTCTGGATATCCTGCCAGAGAGCATGAGAAGGCAAGACGAGTCAATGCCTGCCTGCAGAGATTGCCAGAGTTGTATAAAGAGATAGATAGATTAAAAAAGAAGGTAGAAGAGCTAGAGAAAAGAAGGAGTTAGTTGATTATCCTATGGAACAACAAAAGACAATAAAAAAGGCAGTAAGTATTGAAGGTGTAGGTCTGCATACCGGCGAGAAGGTAAAATTAAATTTTAAACCAGCGGCTATAAATACCGGCATAAATTTTGTCAGGGTGGATTTGGCAGGCTCTCAACCCATAAGGGCAAGCGTAGATAATATAGTTGATTATTCCAAGAGCCCAAGAAGGACATCTATAGGTAATGGCTCTGCAGCTGTGCAGACGGTCGAGCATCTTATGTCAGTATTGTCAGGTCTTGGCGTAGATAATCTATTGATTGAAATTAATGGTCAGGAGGTCCCGGGCCTAGACGGCAGCGGCTTTGGTTTTATGGAAACATTAAGAAAATCAGGCATAGAGGAGCAGAATGCAGAGAAAAAGTATTTTGCAGTAAAAGAGCCTATATGGATTGAAGAGCAGGATTCTTCAATCGCAGTTTTGCCATCTTCACAATTGCGTGTTTCCTATACATTGAGTTATAACCACCCATTGTTAAAAGCAGAATATTTAGATTTGGTAATTGATTCATCTAGCTTTGATTCGATGATATGTTCTGCACGGACATTTTGTTTAGAGGAAGAGGCCCAGGATTTACGTAAAGAAGGGCTTGGCAAAGGAGCAAACTACGAGAATACGCTTGTTGTCGGCAAAGAAAAAATAATAAAAAATAAATTAAGATTTAAAGATGAATTTGCAAGGCATAAGATGTTAGACCTTATAGGAGATTTATATCTGTTGGGTTGTCCATTAAAAGGGCATGTTATCGCCGTTAAAAGCGGCCACCCATTAAATATGAGGCTTCTTAAAAAGTTGAAACAACAAAAGGATAGATACGAACTTGCTGGTGTTGGTTCAGGAGGCACTTCGGTTGTACCTCAGGAAGAAATGGATGTCACAACCATTATGAAGATTTTGCCTCACAGAGAGCCGTTTCTTTTCGTGGATAAGATTATATCCTTAGAGCCCGGTAAACGAGCGGTGGGTGTCAAAAATGTGACCATTAATGACTATTTCTTTAAGGGCCATTTTCCTCAAAGGCCGGTGATGCCTGGAGTATTAATAATTGAGGCAATGGCTCAGGTAGGCGGCGTTTTAATGCTTTCCCCAAAAGAGAATAGAGGTAAGCTTGCATTCTTCATGGCAGTTGACAATGCCAAGTTTAGAAAAACGGTTGTACCTGGAGACCAACTGGTATTAGAGGCGCAAGTAGGAAGGATTAAATCCAAGACAGGCCAAATGTTTACCAAGGCATATGTTGATGGAAAATTAGTTGCTCAGGCAGAGTTGATGTTTGCGATCGTAGATGAACAATAATTCATATAAAGAGGTTTATGTCTATTCATAAGACTGCAATTGTATCAAAAAAGGCAAAATTGGCCGACAAAATAGAAGTCGGCCCATTTACTATTATTGGAGACAATGTAAAGATTGGTAAAAATTGTCAGATCGCCTCGCACTGTGTTATCGATGGCAATACTACAATTGGCGAAGGAAATAAGATATTCCATGGTGCTATTGTTGGCAGTCCACCCCAGGATTTAAAGTATAAGGGAGAGAAGAGCTTACTAGAAATAGGCAATAATAATATAATTCGGGAATATACAACAATAAATCCAGGAACAAGTACTGGTTCAAAAACAAAGATAGCAAGTAATAATCTTTTTATGGCCTATTCTCATGTTGCGCACGATTGTATCGTGGGCAATGATTGCATCGTTGCAAATGTAGGAACGCTGGCAGGGCATGTTACAGTAGAAGATGGGGTTGTTATAGGAGGCCTGGCTGCGGTTCATCAATTCTGCAGAGTGGGCAAGATGTCTATTGTCGGCGGCTGCTCTAAGGCAGTGCAGGACATCCCGCCATTTTCAACTTGCGATGGCCATCCTGCAGAGATTTATTCCCTGAACCTTATTGGCCTGCGCCGCAAGAAAATTTCAAATGAAAGCATAACTGATCTAAAAAAGGCATATAAGATACTATTTTTCTCCGGTTTAATAACTTCCCATGCTGTAGAGAAGGTACTTAAAGAGCTTCCTTCCTCAGAAGAAGTTAAGTATCTAATAGATTTTATTAAGAATTCCAAAAGAGGCCTATGCCATTCGATAAAATCCCACCAGACAAGCGAATTGGTCTAATAGCAGGAAGTGGCCGATTTCCAATCATCTTTGCCCAAGAGGCAAGAAAACACGGGTGTAGTTTAATTACTATAGCAATAAAAGGCGACGCAAGCAGTAGCCTTAAAGGCATATCCGACATCTTCTATTCACTTGATGTAGTTAATTTTCTAGAATTATTTACCAGGCTAAGAAAAGAGGGCATAACCAAGTGCTTAATGGCAGGGCAAATTAATCCTATGAATCTTTTTAAGGATAATATTAGACGCTCTCCAGAATTAGTTAGATTTCTTAGCGATCTCAAAGACAAACGCGCAGACACTATCTTTGGTGCGATAGCCAAGAGATTAAATGATGAGGGAATTGAATTAATTGACTCAACTATGTATCTAGAAGATTATCTTCCGCAAGAGGGAGTCCTTACAAAAAGGAAACCAACTCAGAATGAGCTGGAAGATATTCAATTTGGATTTAAGATTGCAAAAAAGCTAGGTGAGGCTGACGTAGGCCAAACTGTCTGCATAAAAGATAAGATCGTGGTTGGAGTTGAGGCCATAGAAGGCACCGATGCCACCATTCTTAGGTCAGGCAGGATTGCAAAAAAAGGTCTTGTTGTAATCAAGACCAGTAAGCCCAATCAGGATATGCGCTTTGATATCCCTCTTATTGGTCCAAGGACAATTAAGAATCTGGCTAGAATAAATGCAGCAGTTCTAGCAATTGAAGCAAAGAAAACTTTAGTCCTTGACAAAAACGAATGTGTCAGTTTAGCCGATAGAAATAACATTGCTATCCTTTCGCTCAAATATTAATTTTAGAATCCTTCCTAAAAACTTTCCAAAGAAATATAAAATTCATTAAAGCTAATGATTAGACGGTATTTATATGGTTGGTTTATTCTTGAGGAATTAATTTTATCGAATAAGCGCAGTGATAGAATGGGGCCTCAAGACTTTCGAAGCTTTCTTGTGCGTTAAGGTAACTTATGACTAAGTATTTCCCTTGAAGCTCTAAAACAATAACTCTCTCTTTGACTGGATTAAATTCCATCTTGGTGCTATGGAGGTTGCGAGGTAATTCGTATGAGAAAAGTATATCAGAAGCATTGGAAGATAGAATCTCTTTCTGTGTGCGTGAAATTATCTGGGCATCTTTAAGGCCTAATTTTGAAGCGATCAAGGTGTTAGTAAACTCATCCAGCTTCTTAGGCAAGGATTTTGCTTTTAGAGGATCTTTGATTTCTACTGAAAAGATACCTAGCATTTTATTGTCTTTATTCTTTTCGATAAAGATTATATTTGTAAATGCTTCACTCGGCCCTTTTAATTCGCGCAAGGACCATCCATCAATATAATCTAATGTTATGCCTAATAGCCTATTTTTGCTTTCATAATTCAGATAATTGATATCTGCGGCAGACCCGTTACTTTTAATCATTAATATCACCCCTATCATTATAAAAATTGCAATAAGTAATATTTTATGTTTCATAGAAACAACTCCTTCTGGTATGGTCTCAAGCCTTTATAGGCTTCAGATTCTGCTATAGCTAGATAGAGCGTCAAATCTCCATACTGAATAAATTTGTCATAATTATCTGCAATCCAGTCGAATTCTCCATTTGTTTGGCTGCCGCGTATCTCCTTCCACTCTTGTGCCTCTTGACAGAATGCATTAAATTCCTGTTCAATTGTATCCCACCATATTTGTTCTCCGGTTACAGGGTCAGGAACCCAGTCTAGTTCATCTTCTGTAATACCATAGCGTTCTAAAGCAAGGGGTATCCAATTTTCTGGATTATGGTCATAATCAACATGTACAGCCTCGTGTAATATAATTGCCGCAAATTCCTCATTTGTAAATTCGTCCTTGTAGAGGTCGTTTATATATATAGAATTTATTTCGTATTCTCCTAAATCTGAAAAGAAGTGGTCCATATAGCTAGGCATATAAGCACCATAAAATGATTCATCTGTAGTTATAAAGTAAATTGGGATATTTTCTTCTTGGAGTAGATCA
>JBFZAD010000179.1:0-3041 GCA_041309125.1 Candidatus Omnitrophota bacterium | reverse complement strand
TGTACTATTTCGTTTATTTCCATAGAAGTGATATTATATATTAATATTATTAGTATGTCAATTAAAACTAATCACACTTAAGAATAGGGTCTATCTTTAATAAAATGAAAGGCTTACAGAGGGCTTGCTATATTAGAAAGGCTATTATCTCTACAAACTATTGCATAATTAAGTCCGCTTGGACGAACGGTCCTTTTATATGTGCTATAGTCAATTTCAACCAGGCCAAACCTTGGGGAAAAGCCTTTATCCCATTCAAAATTATCTAATAATGACCAATACAAGTACCCTATAACAGAAACGCCTTTACTTATTGCCTTTTCAACATACTTAATATGGTCTCTTATAAATTCCCAGCGCACATTATCATCATCAACACATGTGCCGTTTTCAGTAATTAATACTGGAAGGTTGTATTTCTTCAGCCTAATTAAAACGTCATATATGCCTTGTGGGTAAATAAAATAATTCAATAGATTTCTCTTTAGTTTATTCTCTGGGTCGGGATGGCCGCATAAGGTGCCGATTAAACCCAACCTACTAAGACCTGCGAATTCAATATAATTAAATGAATAATAATTTACACCTATAAAATCCATATGGTTTTTTATCTTATTAAGGAACCAGAAATTATGTAGCTTATCAATAATAAACGTAGAGATATTATTAAGAAATCTTTTATTAATCTGACAGGCCTTAAAAACAATCATATTCTGGGCAATAGCTACTTTGGGCTTCTTCCAATTGTTTTTCTCATAGATAGAATGAATAACTTCATAAGCCTTATTATGGGCCTTTACAAAATTATCTAGGACCACCAGGGCCTTAGAAAAAGAACGTGTCTGGGGTGGCCAATCTCCGATTGTATAACCGTAGTAGGCTAAAATTATTGGCTCGTTTATCGTTATCCAATACTCTACATCTTTGCCAAGATTATTTACAACAAATTCAACATATTGAGTAAAACAATCTGCTGATTTTGGACTTAACCAACCTCCCTCATTAACAAACCACAAAGGATTTGTAAAATGGTGCAGCGTAACAATAGGCTTTATATTGCGCTCAAGAAGCGCTTTGATTACCTTTTGATAATGAAGCACCTCTCTCGAATCAAATCTATTTTTCTGTGGCTGTATCCTTGACCATTCAATTGAAAATCGATGGGCATTATGATTTAGCTTTTTTGCTATATCAAAATCTGACTCATAAAACTCATAATGCCTTGTGGCAAGGCCGGACTTGTGCCTTTTTTCATTCTCATTTTCCCATTGCCACCAGTCGTTATTTGTGTTATTGCCCTCTACTTGATGGCTGGATGTACCTGCACCCCATAGGAAGTCTTTTGGAAACATGTTTTCGTATTGCGTTATGCGTTATGCGTATTGCGTTTAGTCGCGCCTCTACGCTGTACGCACAACGCAATACGCACGACGAATACTACTCCCACACTAACACTGCCTTGAATTGCTCCTCGTCTTTATTTGCATCCGCAGGAAATTCAGGAAACGGCGAAGCCTCTTTGACGCTACGTATTGCAATTGCGTTTAAGTTATTATTAGTTGAATAAAAAATCTCCGGCTCGCTAATTAATTCCCCGTCAGAAGACAGCCTAAAACCTACCTCAATCCTCTCATCCCTGCCAAAGCCATATCCGGCCTTTAAGCTGTCAATGACATCCTTTATCTTATTAAAGACAAAAAATTTATAGTCCTGGAAATTTTCTAGTCTTAAAAAGGAATCTCTCTTATCTGTTGAGCTATCATCATAATCTATTTGCAAGATTCCTTTTTCTTGTTCTTTGAAAGAATTATTGCTGGATTTTAATAGCTCGTCTAGAGAATCATCGCTTGTGAGACTATTATAGTAAGTAGAGCTATCTCCGGAGACTATGTGGGGAGTTAGGAATATTACCAACTCGGTTTTACTCAACTCTCTGGTAGATTTCTTAAAGAACCTTCCCAGCAGAGGAATATCTCCAAAGATAGGAAGCCTTGATTCATCATCTTTCTTCTCGTCCTTTTTTAAACCAGCTATAATAACAGTAACGCCATCTCTTACAACTACAGATGTCTCGGCTTCAGAGGTACTTACAATAGGTATTTGAAATACCTTATCTCCGGAAGTTAAATCGGTCCTTTTTGATGTGCTAACCTCTGGTCGTATCTTCATTGTAACAAAACCATCTCTACTGATAGTCGGTGTTACAAATAATTTTACTCCTACATCAACAAAACTTACAGAATCTGAAGTAACTGCAGTTTCACCAGTTGTTGATACTGCCGATGTAACATAGGCATCTTTGGTGCCAACCAATATCTTTGCCTCCTGATTATTAAGCGCCATTATTCTAGGGGATGATAAAACCTTGGATTCTCCTATAGTTCGCAATAACCCCAAAAGACCACTATAATCTCCAACTTCATCTACGGTTGTAGTTCCAACTATCACGTTATCGCTTGGGCCCTTGAATGAACCTGTAACTCTTAAATTCTTCTTAAGCCAATAATCCCAATTGATCCCGGCCTCAAGCTTATCATAAGGCTTAATCTCAATAATCTGTGCATCAATTAATACCTGCAGATTCTTCACATCAAATGCCTTGATAACCTGTGCAATCTTTTTAACCTTCTGGGGATAATCGGTAACAATAATTTTATTAGTCCTCTCATCATATTTTAATAGCCCAATATTTTTTGTTAAGATTTCCTGTATCGCAGCCTCAATTTGTTTTGCATTCGCATAGTTTAATTCAAAAACTTTAGTTTCTAAAGGGGTATCAACTGTCTCAATCAGCTTTTCCATCTTTTCTATGCTCTCTGGCACATCAAAAAGAACTACAGCATTTGTCATCTCGTCCACAATAACGGTGCCTATCTTACTCTTTAATCTTTCTAGAGACTGGGTCAGATTTACTGCATTTACGTATTGCAATTTAACTACCTTGGTTTCTCTCTGCTCCGAATATGGAATTCCAAAAACAGTTTCATACTCCCTATCAGTAATTACATTTATAATATCCCCTGTTTTTATATAGGCAAGGC
>JBFZAD010000178.1:0-2633 GCA_041309125.1 Candidatus Omnitrophota bacterium | reverse complement strand
GGGGGCGTACCGTTATCGTTTCGTGGTTGACGGGGTCTGGACCGAGGATCCCGCGAACCCGCAGAAGGCGCTGAATCCATACGGACAGATGGACTCGCTTATCGAAGCATAGCGCGGTTTTTTAAGGCATCTCCAAGGAGGTGGCTATGGCTAAGCCTGATTCTAAAAAGAAGAAAGCATCTCCCAAAAAGAAGGTTATAAAGAAGAAGCCCGTTAAGAAGAAGGTCGCCGCACGAAAACCAAAGCCCGCAGCAAAGAAGCCTGTCCAGGTCAAGGCGAAAGTGGCCGCAAAGAAGAAGAAGGAAGGGCTCATCGGGGAGATCACGCATTATTTCCCCAAGGTGAGGGCCGCGGTGGTGAAGTTAAAGGCCCCGCTTTTAAGAGGCGACAAGATAAAGATCAAGGGCCACACCACTGATTTTACCCAGGCGGTAAACTCTTTGCAGATCGACCATGTATCCGTGGAAAAAGCCGGCAAGGGAGATGAGATCGGCTTGTTAGTCGACTCCCGGGTAAGGCAGAATGACCTGGTATATAAGGCCTGATTTTTCATGACATTAGCTATCGGTATCATCGCGAAAGACGGCATTGCTATTGCCTCGGACAGCAGGGTCACCAGCGGAGACCCGCGCGGCCCCACCAATGTCAACGACACGGTCAAGAAGATCTTCGACCTGGGGGATTTCTGCGGCCTGGCGATCGCGGGGGACGGAGGCCTGGGCTCGAGCGTCATTGACGTGATCTACTATGAGCTGCACAAGAGGCCTGACCACAAGACGTTGAGCGTCGATGAAATGCTTGCCATGTGCCGTGACTGCGCGATCAAGAAATACCAGGAATGGTTCGGCCAGATCTCGTTTGAAGAACGGCCGACGCTTCATATCGTGCTGACCGGCTATCGTAAAGACATCGCGAACGCAAGTTTTATCGATTCTCCCGAGATATTTACGCTGCACAGCGAGCGTAATTTCGCGCCTCACCGCTGGACGCTTTTAGGTTTTATGGCAATAGGCATTACGCCGCTGGCCACGTATCTTTTGAACACGCTTTATACAAAAGAGATCACCCTGAAGCACGCGCTGGAATTAGCCACTTTTTCTATCATGGAAACATCCACGCAGGACGGTAAGGTAGGCAAAGATATACAATTAGCGTCAATTTCTTTGCATTCGCCTTTTTGCCTGTACAGCCAGGACGAGGTCGGCGAATTCATCGCGCAGGCCAAGCGCCACAGGAGCGACCTGAGGAAGGCTTTTTATATTTAAGGAGGTGAGGAATATGCGGCTTGCAGAGGTCCAGAAGAAGGCAAGAAGCTTCGGTATAAGAGATACCTGGAAATTCCCCAAAAAGGCCCTGATAAAGGCCATACAGCGTAAGGAAGGTAATTTTGATTGTTTCAGCACGGCGCAGGGGAGTTGCGCCCGGATGGAGTGTTGTTGGAGAACCGACTGTCTAAAATAGGGAGGTGTTACATGGCAGGATTACCCTTGATGGGTGGGGTTATAGTAACGGAAGCAATGCTGTTGATAGCGCTGGCATTGGGCTATATGGTGTGTTATTTTGCCAACCAGGAAGAAAAGCAGCTTAAATCAATAGGGACTATCATTGGCGTATTCATCATAGTCTTGAGTTTTATCCTGATACTCGGGAACCTGTTTTTGAATACGAATGTGTGTTTACGCTATAATAAGATGGGATATCCGCATATGATGCAGCAGAGGCATATGCCCGGTGAAACATTTCAAATGCCTTTACCACCGCCTCCGCAGCCGCAATCAATGAAAAAATAGCCGCACAAGCCTTACCTATATATTAGAATTTAACGGCGCGCCTTAAGGTGCGCCGTTAAACTTTCTCCCCCATTTTCATAATACAATTTCGATAGAAACCAAGAATCAGTAAAAATAAAGAATATGAATAGCAACATGTTTCTATAAGTAAACATAATTTATATCATCTTAATATTAAAAAGGTTACGGAGTGCGAAAGGGGCACAATAAGATAGAATGTATTTTGAAATCGGTTTCAATTTAAGAACAGTTTACATAAAGTAGATTTAAGAGTTTAATGACAATATTTCAGTTTTCTCCTAAGTCATTATTTATCAATATAATAAAAAATATAAAAAGTTTTTAAAAGTATATATATTGGCACGTAAAATGCTATAATAGTATGTACAAAGGCGTACATTATCGGACATATTAAGACAATGTAGGACATACCAGGACACAACCGGACAAAATTTAAGATTAAGCGGTTCAAAAAGGAGGAGAAATTGGGAAACGGAAAAATGACAATAACAGATGTCGCTGAGCGGATCGGAGTAACTCCCAAGACGATCATCCGTTGGGAGAAATCTTCCAAAGTCCTGCCTGCGAAACGCGATTGGCGGGGCTGGAGGATATACGGCAAGGATGAACTACGAAGGCTGAAAGCGTTTAAAGAAACGATCAGGTATATAGAGGAGGAAAAAGATGCAAAAATTTATTAAGTTTCTAGGTGTTGCTTTTGTTTTGCTTGTAATTACTGGCTGCGCGTTGGCAGCTGCAGATGAGGTTGCTATTCAGTTTCCCCAATCAACGGTCGATTCTATGCCTGTAAACACGGGTTTATTCGACCCCTTGAAATATACG
>JBFZAD010000177.1:0-2581 GCA_041309125.1 Candidatus Omnitrophota bacterium | reverse complement strand
AATTTCAAAAATATAAAACCTGGTCAAGCACTTTATTATTATGAAAAATCTAAAAAAGGATGGATTATATGAACAATGAATTAACCCAAGTATCATCAGATGAATATATTATGCTGAATGATAAGGGATTATTACTTACTGAGGTTGTTATAAATACTTACAAGATTTATAATGCTGTCGATAGTATTTATGCTCTTTACGGATGTGTGTTTTATAAAATAATTTAGAGGAAGAGTTTAATCACAAGGAATAGAAGTATGTTAATTGGCGATAATAGACTTTAGGAATATATACAAGGTCATCAATCCTGTATTTAGACAATATCTTGTAGATTTTAGACCGTATCAATTATATTTTGGCGGTGGCGGTTCTGGCAAATCTCATTTTATAGCACAGAAAATAATTTATAATTTTTACACACTTCCTGGGTATAATGGGATTGCTCTGCGTAAAGTAGCGGCTGCTAACCATGATTCTACATTTGCGGAGTTATGCAAAGTACTCATAGAATGGGGCTTTGACGAGAATATCGTAAAAATAAATCATAGTATCGGCAGTGAAAGAATTATAAATCTTGTAAATGGTAATGAGATATTATTCAAGGGGATGAAGGATAAGCGGGAAAGAGAAAAGATAAAATCTGTAACATTTTCTAATGGTGACTGCGTATGGTTATGGCCTGAAGAAATAACAGAATTTGTTGAAGATGATTTTAACCAAATGGACATTCGGTTAAGGGGTCAGGGGACAATTCCTAAACACACTATGCTTTCAACAAATCCAATTGACGAGGCGTCCTGGGTTAAGACAAGATTTATAGATAATCCGTATAAACCAGCTATGGGCTTTGCCATGAAAACTACTCACCTGGATAATAAATATCTTACAAAAGCAGATCATAATAAATTTGAAAGTTATAAAGATATTGATTCTTATTGGTATCAGGTGTATACTCTTGGTAATTGGGGAAGTATTAACAATGCAAAAGTATTTTTCAATATTGAAGTACATGATTTTGATATACCGGATTATAATTTTCAGAATTTGCGGAATGGGCTTGACTTCGGCTTTGTTCACGCCCAGGCTTTAGTCAGGAACGGATATATGGAGAATGAGTTATATATATATAAGGAATATTACAAGAAGGGCATGGACAACATAGATTTTGCGCAATGGGTTAGTGATGATGGGTTTCCTAAGGATTTTTGGATAACGGCAGATAGCGAAGACCCGATGAAAATTGGCCAATGGCGTGCGCTTGATTTCAAGGTAAAAGGGGCGGTTAAAGGGAAGGATTCTGTAATACATGGTGTTGATTATTTGCGCAGGCTTCCTAAAATCCATATCCATCAGACATTAGCACCGAATGCAGCTAGAGAATTCCCAAGGTTTAAGAGGCGGCAATTGCTTGATGGAACTATTTGCGAAAAAGAATTTGTAGAACTTGATGATGATACTATCGCGGCAACTAGATATTCACAAGAGGAATTTATTAGAGGGAGAGGTGATGGACTGCCAACAGTGGCAACCGTTAAGGGAGTAAGATAATGAGTTCAGAGATTATGAGTTTAAAAGCACAAGCTAAAGTACAGATAATCAGTTATGAAGATCATTTAAAATATTTTCGTGAGCAGTTATCTAAAGAAGCGGGGCGTATTATAAAACGACCTAAAGTGATACAAGCAATGCAACGTAAAATTCAGGCGGTAGAAGGTGGCAGGGATGTTCTTAGTACATATATAACAGACCTTGAACGCACAGAAAAGCTTGTTGATAAAAATAATTATATAACATATTCTGCACAGGTCGTAACCGCGTATGATATGTATATGGGAAAGACTGATAACGGTGCAGAGATATTTGGTGCTGTTACAGATTCAAGGGTAGCTTGTATCGGCGGTGAAGGAATAAATTTCCAATCAGATAATAAAGCAAAGGAAAAGTGGATTAAGAATTTCCTGAAGATGAATAAACTCCAGGGCTCTAATCTATTAGCTTTTCTATTAACTGGAGAACTAGAAGGCAAGAATTTACTTATACTTAATCCTATAAAAGTAAAGAATACGGGAGTAATAACAGGTAACGAAAATATTGATCAAGAGAAAAGCTATGTACAAGTAACAGAATTTTTGTGGGTTGATAATCAGTATACTGTTGTAATGGATAACAATAATCCAGAGAAGATCAAAACAATAAAATACAAAAAAAACAAAACAGATGCCGAGGATCAAGAGATAAAATCAGACAAGGCTGTATATGTGAGACTTGGCGGGACAAAAAGAGATATAAATCAGACAACGCATAGGATGCATAGGGTTTTGACGCAATGCGAGAATGCAAGTAGGGCTGGTTATGATTTACGGATGAACGGCCATTTATTCGGTAAGATAAAACCTGTTTGGACTTTTGATTTTAAAGATCAAAATGCTGATGTTAATGTGAAGGCAGTATCGAAAAATGTTAATTCTAAAGATTATGATATCGGTAGCGGGTATGTAGGCACAGGAGATTTTAAGTATGTAACTCCGCCCGGCGATGGAGTAAATGTACTGCTTAAAGATATTATAGAAAACCTCAGGTG
>JBFZAD010000176.1:0-5207 GCA_041309125.1 Candidatus Omnitrophota bacterium | reverse complement strand
TGAGTATATCTTAAACCCTACTTATGAAGAAAGAGCTAAGTCTTCCATAGATTTGGTAGTAGTCGGCAACAGGCAAGGCATTGTTATGCTTGAGAATAAATCAAATCAAGTCCCATCTGATTTAATACTTGAGGGAATTGAATTTGGATTTAAAAATATCCAAACAATAATACAGTTCCAGGAGGATTTTGCAAAAAAATGCTCAATCCCTAAGATTGAGACTGTTTATAGAGATAAATCACCAGAATTAGTAAAGAGGGTTGAAGAGCTTTCCTTAGACAGATTGAAGGCTATGCTTGAGCTTAGCAGTAAGGAAGAAAGGGAAGATGCATTAAATAATATACGCAAAGATTTAGAAGAACAACTGGAAAGCGAGGAAATAGAAGGCCAGGATATCAGGTTGGCTTTAGAAGAGATTGAGCGCAGAGAGGTAAGAAGGTTTATTCTAGAAAAATCAAGAAGGGTAGATGGTAGAAAAGAGTTGGATATACGTCCAATCACATGTGAGGTGGGTGTGCTTCCCCGTACGCATGGTTCAGGTCTATTTACCCGTGGACAGACACAGAGTCTTGCAGTTACTACCCTTGGCACAGGTGAGGATGAACAGATGATTGAGGCATTGGAGGGAGAGACATCAAAATCTTTTATGCTTCATTATAGCTTTCCGCCATTCAGCGTTGGAGAGATTGCCCCTATCAGAGGCCCTGGCAGGCGTGAGATAGGCCATGGTGCGCTTGCAGAGAGAGCTCTTTCCTATGTTATGCCTAAAAAAGAAGAATTCCCATACACAGTGCGTGTAGTTTCTGAAATCTTAGAATCCAATGGCTCATCAAGCATGGCTACTGTTTGCGCATCCTGTCTTTCTCTGATGGATGCAGGAGTTCCTATAAAAGATATAGTTGCCGGCATTGCAATAGGTCTGGTCAAAGAAGGCAGTAAAGCTAGTTTGCTTGCTGATTTAAATGGCATTGAAGACCATTGCGGAGACATGGATTTCAAGGTAGCAGCTACAAGTAAAGGGATTACTGCTATACAACTTGATTTAAAGATATCCCATATCGATTTCGCATTATTAAAAAAAGCTCTTGCCATAGCAATGGATTCTTGTGTGTTTATTTTAGGCAAGATGCGCGAGGTCATTGCTAATCCCAGAGACACAATTTCAAGTTTTGCCCCAAGGATTACGACCTTAAAAGTTAATCCTGAAAAAATAGGTGAATTAATAGGTCCAGGAGGTAAGACTATAAAAAAGATTATAAGCGAAACCGGGGTGACTATAGACATAGGAGAGGATGGCAATGTATTAGTTGGTTCTAGCGACGAGACCCAGGCAGTGAAGGCTATTGATATGATTAAAGAGATTACTCAAGATGTTGAACCAGGCAAGATTTATAACGGCAAGATTAAGAGGGTTACTCCATTTGGAGCATTTTGTGAGATATTGCCCGGTAGAGAAGGCCTGATTCATGTTTCTGAAATAGCAGATCGCTATGTAAAAAATGTATCAGATGTGGTTAAGGTTGGTGACGAAGTCAAGGTAAAGGTAATAAATATAGATGAGCAGCACAGGGTTAATTTGAGTATGAAGCAGGCAAAAGATGAAGACAAGACATCTTGACGAGATTAAAGGAGTAATAATATTTTCAATAGGCTTACTTTTTTTGGTAAGCCTTATCTCTTATGACCCATTAGATATACCGCAGTTGACTAGGCCTGCGAATCTCCCAATAAAAAATTTTGCAGGAATTGTTGGAGCATATATTGCATTTTGTTTAAACTTTTTATTTGGCAAAGTTGCCTCTTTTCTGATCCCGGCCCTTGTTTTTCTAATTGGAATTAAACAATTCAGGAGCCATAATCTTTCCTTCAATATAGTAAGGGTGCTTGGCCTTTTTGGCATTATATGCACTGTTAGTATATTAGTGAGCATAAGCACTCTCCATGTTGATACAACCCGTTTTAAATTAGGCGGCATCATAGGACATGCAGCTGGTAATTTCTTTCTTGCATATTTTAAGCCAATTGGTTCCTACCTAATACTCGTTACTCTTGGGTTATTATTCTTTGTCCTTGTAGCAGAATTATTAGTTTCAAATTTATTCAATATTTTATTAGAAAAATTTAAGGCTATATATTTGTTTTTATTTAGTTTCATGACGCCAAAAGACTCTAAACAGATAAAGGTAAAACCAGCCAATGGCTCAAGGATTAGCCTCGCTAAGCCCAAACCAAAAATTGCCGAGGGAAAATCTCAATTAGATAAATCAGCATCTGTTGCGCCTATCGGCATAAAAGAGCTCTTGCCAAAACCTGCCAAGCCTAAGATTTTCATTGATAAGCCTCAAGAAGGCCAAAAAGAGATGAAGAGGATTCCGGATATAATAATCGGTGATTATCACCTGCCCAATCTGGATTTATTAGAAATGCCTCCGCCGTTAGAAGAGCGTAAGATAAAGGAAGATTTAGAGGCCAATGCAAATATATTAGAGGATACGCTTAATGATTTTGGAATCAGCGTGAAGGTTACAAACATCGAGCAAGGGCCTGTAATTACCCGATATGAATTAGAGCCTGCCCCCGGTGTAAAGTTACAAAAGATTACAAGTCTTTCAGATGATATTTCACTTTCCTTAAAAGCACAGTCAGTAAGGATAGTTGCGCCAATCCCAGGCAAAGGTACAGTCGGTGTTGAAGTTCCAAATATTCAGTCTTCGGTAGTTTATCTAAGAGAGGTATTGTCAGGAGAAGATTTCCAAAAATCAGATTCTAAATTAGCCCTTGCCCTTGGCAAGGATATAAGCGGACATCCTGTTGTAGCCGATCTTGATGAGATGCCGCATCTTTTGATCGCAGGTACAACCGGGTCAGGCAAGACCGTATGCGTCAATTCCCTTATATTGTCACTTTTATTTAAGTGCACTCCTCAGGAATTAAAATTTATTATGGTAGACCCTAAGATGGTAGAGCTTGCTCCTTTTAACGGCCTTCCACATCTTATATGTCCTGTTGTTACGAATGCCAAGAAAGTATCTGGCGCTCTCACTTGGTTAGTCAATGAAATGGAACAAAGATACAGTCTATTGGCTAAATCAGGTTCAAGGAATATTCAGGCATATAATGCAAAAGAAGAAAGAAATATGCCTTTTATAGTTGTGATTATAGATGAATTGGCTGACCTTATGGCAGTTGCAGCAAACCATATTGAAAATGCAATCACAAGATTAGCACAGCTTTCAAGGGCTGTAGGCATACACTTAATTCTAGCAACACAGCGGCCTTCTGTTGATGTCATTACAGGTGTTATCAAGGCAAATTTTCCAGCAAGGATTTCCTTTAAGGTGGCCTCAAAAGTAGACTCACGCACAGTCTTAGATATGAATGGCGCTGACAAATTATTAGGTAGGGGAGATCTATTATTCTTAAAGCCAGGAGAGAGCAAACTGATCCGTGCTCAGGGTAGCTATCTTAAAGATAAAGAAATACAAAATGTGGTTGACTTTATAAAAGCACAGGCTCAACCAGTTTACGAAGAGTCTATACTTGATGAGAAAAAAGGCTCATTCAATGCACCATCAGAAAAGGATGAGTTATTTGATGAAGCAGTGAGAGTTATAGTTGAGAGTAATCAGGCATCAGTTTCAATTTTGCAAAGACGCATGAGGCTGGGTTATACAAGAGCTGCAAGATTGATAGACAGCATGGAACAAGAGGGTATTATCGGTCCCTTCGAAGGAAGTAAACCCCGCAAGATATTGGTTGATAGAGAAGCATGGCTTCAGAAATCATTAAAAGAAGAACAGGGTTTGGAGGTACAACAATAAAAATATGGGCGCAGGCAACAGTCTTAAAAAATTAAGAGAACAAAAGGGTCTTTCTGTAAAAGACATCCATAAAATCACAAAGATTCACGAAAGGATGATCTATACCATTGAAGAAGATAGGCTTGATGAAATCAACCCCACATATGCAGTGATGTTTATAAAAAGTTACTGCAAGGCCTTGAATGTTGATTCAAAGGAATACCTTAACTCATTTGCGATTTCTCAAGGCAGACCTGAGAAGAAAAAAGAGACAGTATCATCTTCCACAGCCCAACCTCAGGTAAGGGTGAGATTCGGATTTAAAAAGAGAATAAACAGAATTAACTTTAAATTGCTGGCTTCGGTTATGGCAGCAATCCTGGTAATTATTTTGCTATTTTCTGTTGTAAAATTTTTATTTACGAATGTAAAAAGATTTATTAAGAAACAACAGGTCACAAGGGCTGAAGTATTAAAAAAGAAGGAGACCGAAAAAGAATTAAAGAAGAATGCCGCGCAACAGGCAAAAAAGTCTTTTGCAGCCGAAGATACTAAGACCGATGTAAAAGTAACTTCAACAACGCCATCTGTGAGTCCAGCTATTAATGGTGAAAATGCTTTGGTTTTAAGCGTAAAGACCAAGAAAAAAATTTGGACTAAGGTAAGGGTTGATGATGAAACAGTTTTTGAGAATTATCTGGCAAGGGCTAGTCTTGAAACCTGGAAGGCACAGGACAAGATAGAGCTTTGGTCTAGCAATGTCAGAGAATTAGAGATTGAATTAAATGGTAGGCTTTTATCTCCTCTTGGCAAGGTAGGCACAAAGATAAAACATATCCTTATAACAAAAAAAGGCTTATCTATAGTTGAGTAGGGTTTGACCCTAGCTATCCTGCATATTTCCTTCCCCGTAAGTCATGAAGAAAAAATTCAATTTAATAAGTTTGGGCTGTCCGAGAAATCTTGTAGATTCAGAGAATTTTATAACCAGATTGCAGAAAAAGGGTTATAGGCTAGTTGATTTGGAGGATACAGACATTGCTATTGTAAATACCTGTGGATTTATTAAGGATGCTAAAGAGGAGTCCATAGATGTAATATTAGACCTCTTGGCTTTAAAAAAAGAAAAAAAAATCAAGAAGGTTATTGTCTGTGGCTGTCTAGTGCAAAGATACGGTCACAAACTATCAAAATCTTTGAAAGAAGTAGATGCATTTTATGACAATATCTCTTTGGATTATGAGTGTTCAAAGCGCTACCGGCTCACACCCAGCCACTACGCATATGTAAAAATTTCTGAAGGCTGTATCCATTCTTGCAGCTATTGCGCTATACCTAAAATAAAGGGGGCGCTTAAAAGTAGAACCCAAGAATCTCTACTTAATGAAATAGCAGAGCTTGATGACG